>QKJM01000053.1 GCA_003249315.1 Archangium sp. | reverse complement strand
GGCGGAGCAGGGGCTGCCGGTGCTCTCGCTCTATGGAGATCCCCTGGCGCTGGCCCTGCCCCGGGACCGCGAGCGGCTGGCGGAGAGCGGCCTGTGCTACCAGATCATGGTGCCGGCCACCGATGCCGATGCGCTGGAGCTCGCGCCCTCCCACGTGGACCCGCGCAAGACGCTGGGCGTGTTCGGCACCGACTCGGTGCAGGGCAAGTTCACCACCCAGGTCTACCTGCGCGAGGCGCTGGCTCGGCATGCGCGCGTGCGCCACCTGGCCACCGAGCCGACGGGAATTCTCACGGGCGCGGACATCGGCTTCTCCCGCGTCGAGGGGCTGGGTGGAGCCGACGGCGCGGCGCGCGGCGCGCGGATCCGCCGGGCCCTCCTGGCCGAGCTGCAAGCAGAGGCGGATGTGGTCATCACCGGCGGCCAGAACGCGCTCACGTTCGAGCCGCCAGGGAGCGACCGGCGACAGAATGCCTCGACGGACATCTTCCACAGCGTGCGCCCCGGACGGATCGTCCTGACCGTGTCAGTGGACACGCCGCTCCCGCTGATCCAGGACACGCTGGCCTACCTGGAGCAGTTGGCGGCCGAGAACGGGCATGCGGCCGAGGTCATTGCGTTCGCCATGCTGGGCGGCCGCAAGCTCAAGGGCAGCCGCTGGACGGAGACGTTCTTCGTGGCCGCGCCCACGGCCATGGCGGTGCAGGCGCGCGAGCGCATCGCGGCCGCGACTGGCATCCCGGTGTTCTTCGTCCCAGAGGAGACGGAGGCGCTGGCCAACGCGGTGCTGAGCCGCCTGTGAGCCCGGCCTCCCCTGCCCCTGCCTATGGCCATGCCGGGTCCTGACGCCTCGACAGTCCCCTCGCTGCGACAGGCCTGGCGCCTGCTGGCACGGCTCGGGCGTATCGTGCGGCCGCACTGGGGGCCCCTGGCCGCCAGCTTCGCCCTGGGCCCGCTGGCCAGCGTGCTCGGGCTGATCCTGCCGTACCTCACCAAGCTGCTCATCGACGAGGTCCACCCCACGGGCAATGTCTCTCTGCTGCACGTGATTGCCGGCGGGATGCTGGCCATCTACGTCAGCTCGGCGCTGATGGAGGCGCTGAACACGCTGTACAGCCAGTACGTCACCACGCGGCTCAACCACTCCGTGAGCCTGCTGTTCTTCAACCACGTGCAGCACCTGCCGATGCGCTTCTTCGAACAGCGCCAGGTCGGCGAGGTGCTCAGCCGCTATCAAGACCTCAAGGGCGCGCTGGGCATGCTCTCGAGCCTGTTCGCCGGCATGATTGGCAACGGCATCTACATGGTGCTGGTGCCACCTTTCCTGTTTCTTCTGAACTGGAAGCTGGCCCTGGTGGCGCTGCTCAGTGTGCCGATGTCGATCCTGGTCACCGGGCTGGTGAGCGAGCGGATGCGCGCGCGCGGGCAGGCGCAGGCCGAAGCCGAGGCCGAGCTGAATGCCTTCCAGGTCGAGGCCATGGGTCAGGTGCGCACGATCAAGTCGTTCGCGCTGGAGCGATTCGTCTTCGCCCGGGCCCGAGCGCTCGCCGAGCGGGCCATCGCAGCCGAGCTGCGCGCGAGCGCCACCGAGCGGGTGATGATGCTATCGAGCTCGCTGTCGCACGCGGTCACGCAGGTCGCGTTCGTCTGGGTGGGCTGGCGGGCGATCCTCGATGGCTCCATGAGCCTGGGCGGCTTCATGGCGTTCACCGCGTACGCCGGTTACCTGTACGGGCCGTTCGGACAGTTGGTCTTCCTGTTCCAGGGCTTTCAGCGCACGGCCATCAACCTGAACCGGATGTTCGAGTATCTGGATGCGCAACCGGAGCAGCCCTCGGCGCTGGCGCAGCACCCACCCGAGCCGGTGCGGCAGGTGCTCGAAGGCGGCATCCAGCTTCGCGGAGTCTCGTTCGGCTACCAGGCAGGCGCTCCGACGCTGGCGGATGTCGACCTGGACATCGCGCCGGGCACGCAGCTGGCCATCGTCGGGCCCAGTGGCTCGGGCAAGACCACGCTGCTCCGGCTCCTGGCGCGGCTGGAGGTGCATGAGCGCGGCCGGATTTCATTCGACGGTGTACCCATCGAGGACATCGGTCTGACCGATCTGCGGCGACAGGTCTCGGTGGTGTGGCAGGACGCAGGGCTGCTGCGCGGCAACATCTGGGACAACGTGACGACGGGGCTGGCGGATGTGGATGCCGCATCCGTGGAAGAGGTGATGGCGTTGTGCCAGCTCGATGAGCTGGTGCGGTCGTTGCCGGAGAAGTACCAGACGCCGATCGCCGAGTGGGGAGCCAGCGTCTCGGCCGGGCAGCGGCAGCGGCTGGCCATCGCCAGGGCGCTGGTGCGCCAGACGCCGATCCTGCTGCTCGACGAGGCCACGGCCAACATCGACGTGGAGACCGAGGCGAGGCTCCTGGGTGCGCTGTTCACGCGTGCGCGAGAGCGCGGGCAGACGGTGGTCTTCGTGACGCATCGCCTGGCCTGGGCCCGGCATGCGGACCGCATCTGCGTGGTCGAGGCCGGTCGGCTCACGGCCATCGGGACGCACGAGCAGTTGCTCCGCGAGTCACCACCGTACCAGCGGCTCTGGTCCGCAGCGGTGGGAGGAGGTGAGGCGGATGCGGCCTGAGCTGCCAGGGAAGGCCGCGCCACCGCGGGACAGGCCTGGCCGGGAGCCCGGCGAGCTCCCCGTGCTCTCGCTGCCGAAGGAGCGCGTGGTGTGGCTGGCGGCGCACGCGCCATTCCTGGCGCTGGCCCTGCTGCTCGCGACCCTTGCCTGGGTGCTGATGCTGGCGTCAATGGCCCAGATTCCTCAACCGCAGGTGGTGCGCGGGGTGGTGAGCAGCGAGCCAGGTCCCGGCACTGATGGCGAGCCGTGGCCTGAAGACGAGCACACGCTGAGGGTTGACGTAGGCGGAGCGAGCATCCAGGAGCTTCAGCCGGGCCTGGCGGCGGTGGTCGCGGACAACCAGGGGACATCGTTGCGAGGCCGGGTAACCGGCGTGACCGACGTGCCGGGCGGTTGTGGCGGCGCGGTGCCCTGCAGGCGGCTGCGGATACGGCTCGACGGAGCGCGCCCTGCGGGCCTCACGGCGAGCGAGGTGGAAGTGCGCCTGGCTGTCGCATCCCGGAGCATGCTCACCTGGCTGCTCGAGTCCGTGAGCCAATAGCTGATAGGGATGTGAGGCGCACACGGAGTGGACAGGGGAAAGCCGGCGCCCACCTCCATGGAGAGGAGGAGGCGACGTACCTTCCCTCTTGGGTGAGCTCCCCGGCGAGGGACAGGAGGGCCGTCGTCTTCCCCACCTGCCGAGGGGGGTAGCTCTCCCGGGCAGGGGGCACCTACGGATTCGACAGGCTCGACAGGAAGCGGTCGAGGACCTCGTTGAATCGCTCCGGCTGCTCCTGGTTCGGCAGGTGGCCCGCGTAGGGGATGACCTCCAGCCTGGCGCCGCTCACCAGGTCCGCCATCTGCTTCGCCTTCTCCAGCGGCGTCACCTCGTCCTTCTCTCCCACCACCACCAGAGTGGGCCCCGCGTAGCGCGCGAGGATGTCCTTGCTGTCCGGTCGCAGCGCCATGCCGCGCACCGCCGCCGCCACCCCCGCCGGTGACGCCGTCCTCATCAACGCCGCCACCTCCCGTCCCGCCTCCGAGTCCGGCCCCTCCGCCACCAGCTTCGGCAGCAGCGTGCGCACCATCGGCTCCACTCCCTGCTCCAGCACCTCCCGCGCCGAGGCCTCCCTCCGCGCCCGTCCCGCTTCGTCGTCCGCCGTGGCCTGCGTGTCCACCAGCACCAGCCCCCGCACCCTCCCCGCGTCCTCTCGCAGCAGCGCCATGGTGGCGTACCCGCCCATCGACACCCCACCCACCACCGCCGACTCCACGTTCAGCGCATCCAGCAGCGCCAGCCCGTCCCGCGCCAGCCGCGACATCTCCGTCGGCCCCTCTCCCAGCCCGCTCCGCCCCAAGCCCCGGTGGTCCGGGAGGATGAAGCGGTACCGCCCCGACAGCGCCTTCACCTGCTTCTCGAAGGACTCCCCGCTCAGCGGGAAGGCGTGGAACAGCAGCACCGGCAGCCCGCGACCCTCGTCGCGATAGTGCAGTGGGACTCCATCCACGGTGATCGTCGGCATGCGCTCCTCCCGAGGTTTCAGATCCACTTCCTGCTCTTGAACCAGAACACCAGACTCACTGGCAGTCCGAACACCGATATCAGCATGAGCCAGAAGAATCCCTGCTGAGACAGCAGGTCGAAGTTCTGTCCGAAGAAGCCCGTGATGAAGGATAGCGGCAGGAAGATGGTGGCGAAGATGGTGAGCTGCTTGGTGATGTCGTTCGTCCGGTTGGCCACCATCGACAGGTAGCCATCCATCACGTTGCCCAGCAGATCCCTCCCCGAGTCAATCTGCTCGTACAGCCGCACCAGATGGTCATGCACGTCGCGGAAGTACAGGGCCGTGCGCTCCTGGATGTTGGGGATGCCCCGCCGCGCCAGGATGTTCATCACGTCCCGCTGGGGCGACAGCGTCCTCCTGAGCATCACCAGGGTCCGCTTCATCTCGAAGATGCGCTGCAGGTGCTCCGGCTGCGCGTTCTCGAAGACCTGTGACTCCAGATCCTCCACCTCGTCGTTGAAGGTGTCCAGGAGGGGGAAGTTCCGGTCCACCAGCGCGTCCACCAGCAGGTACAGCAGGAAGTCCACCCCGCGCCCCGCCATCAGCTCGGGGTCCTTGGTCACCCGCTCGCGCACGGCCTCCAGCCCTTCGAAGGGGAGTTGGTGTACGCTGATCAACCAATCCGGTCCCAGGAAGAAGTGGTGCTCGTGCAATGTCAGCACGCACACGTCCTCCGGGTTCGCGGTGAAACCCTGCAGCACGATGAACTGGTGGTTCGGGTACTCCTCCAGCTTGGGCCGCTGGTCCAGGTGCAGGCTGTCCTCGATGGCCAGCCGGTGCAGTCCGTAGCGGGCCTGTAGCTCCTTCATCTCGTTTTCTGATGGATCGAGGACGTCCAGCCACTTGAGGCCGGGCTGCTCGAGCAGCTCGTCGCCTCGGGTGAGCACCTGACCATCTTTCAGGAGGGTGACCTGGATCATGTCAGCGAGTGCTTAGAGCTACACGCTGCGGAAGTCGAGAGCCGCGACGCATGGCGGCGGAACCAGTAGAGTGGGGAGGCCGTGTCCACAGAAACCTCTCCGGTCATCCTGTCCTCCAGGCTCGAAGAACTCCTCCAGTCCCTGTCCGACCGTGCCTTCGCCGAGCGGTTGGGACGGGTGTATGAGGCGGCGTTCCTGGCCACCGCGCGCCTGAGCGATCTGGATCTGCTGCGCTATGAATCCGCCATCCTGGACGATGGTCCAGACCTGTCACTGTGGGAGGAGATGGCTCCCGTCATCAGCGGCACGGTGATGGACGTCAACGCGTTGCTCTCCGTCATCCGCGAGCAGTTCCCATCCCCGCCGGGGGGGGCCCGGGTCGCCACCCTGGAGGGTCGGCAGGCCAAGGATGTTTCAGAGCTGCTCCAGGGGTGGCTGATGCAGCTCGCCCAGGGCATCTCCCAGCTCGGTGAGACGATGCGCAACCCCGCGGTGGTGTCGGAGCGGTGGAAGCTGCTGGCGGAGCTCCAGCGCCTGCGCGCGCGCTTCCGGGAGCAGATCGCGAGCCTCGTCTTCGAGTCGGCCAGCGCCTTCGTGCCGGTGACGAGGGCACAGGTGGTGCCCGGGTACGAGGCGGAGGTGAAGGCGGCGGTGATGGTGCGGGCGATCGTCGCGGATCTGGCGCGGATCGTCGGAGCCCGCGTGGCCAGGGTTCGTGACGCCCGGCCCGAGGAGGTTCAGTGGAACGCCCAGCAGCTCCAGATGGAGCTGGATGCCTTCGGTCGCACCACCGCCTACCAGCACCTACG
>QKJM01000030.1 GCA_003249315.1 Archangium sp. | reverse complement strand
GTGAGGAGGCACTCCTGCCACACCGAGCGCACCGCCAGCTCCTGACCCTGGGGGCCTCGCAGGCGCGCACCTCCCGCCTTCCAGGGAGGCTCTCCACGGGAGAGATGGAGCCTCACCTCCAGCGCTACCTGCTGGAGGGTTCTGTAGCTCTTGGCCACTTGGACGCGGACAGGTCTGGCAGCCGCGTGCTTCGTCCCTGGAAGGTTTCGGACCATGAGCCGCCAACCTTCCAGTGAACCGGGAGCGAGCACCGCGGTCAGTCCCTGCAAGGTGTTCGTCGTGGAGCACTGACTCTCGGACCCTTCGCGACACTGACGGGCCTCTACCTCTGCCTTCCTCAGTCTGACCTGGTATTCCTCCAGCCTGGCCTGGTACTCCTGGAGCCGCGCCCGGTATGACTCCACAGGTCGAGACTGACGAAAGACTTCTACCTGGTGCGTTGCCCGGGCCGGGTGTCCCACCAGCAGGAAAGAGGCCTCCGCGGGGGCCGCGCCGTCCTTGAAGCGCACCGATAGCTCGTGTCGTTCCCCGTCCGTGTACCCCTGGGCGGGGAGGAGGACGAGCATCTTCTCCCGCACCTCCAGTCGTGCGAAGCGCTCCTGACCCTCCAGGTGGACCCGCTCCGGAATGATGGCGGACGGGAAGAGCAACACGAGGGCGCGTCCGGGACGGACGCACACCTCATGCCCTTCGCCGACAGGACTCGAGTCCAGGTCGATGCGGCGCACCTCCTCGCAGGACGCAGGGTCTGGCGGTGAAGAGGAGGCACCTCCGACGAGCAGGAGCGCCAGCAATGGGGGACCGACAGAGAGCAGCACGCCTCAGTCCTCGAAGCGCCAGACCGCCTGGAGATTCACGTTGCTATGCACGGTGGCCTCCCCGTCCTGGATCGGCCCATCGATGGGGGTGCCGCGATCCCAGTCCCGACGGACCTTGGGTCCAATCAAGTCCATGCAGACGGGGAGGGTTTCGCCGTCGGGGAGCCGGGCCTTCGTAAAGCGGCCGTACACCTTTCCCTCCCGGAAATAGATATACCCGAACCACTCCGTGCCGTCTGGGAAGCCACCGCATCTGGTCAGGGAATGGAGCATCATCGGTCCCTCGCGAACCGTGCGGTCTCCCATTCCCAGGTCCGGGTCCCACCAACCGCCCGGGGAGAAGGCGGCATCCATGCAATAGACACCCGGACCGACTCCGAGGGGGCTCGTCGCGTCGATGGTCCCGGCAGGGCACTCCTCGGGCGGAGGGGAGGAGCGGGTCTCGGGGCCGCTGGCGCAGGCCGCTGCTCCCAGGCACGCGGCCGCACCGGCGGCCTTCACCGCGCGGCCCATCGTCTCCTGGAGGGCACTCAGCGGGCCCGTCCCCGCATCCACATCACTGCTCTGCTTCAGCCGCTTCTTCTTCTCCGGAAGCCTCACGCGCCTGTCTTCCTTTTCGTGCGTCGCCAGGGCGACGGGCGCGGGGGTTGGCTGCTCTTCGGGAAGCGCCGCGCCTGCATCAACTTCCGGCGTCGGCTCCTCCGGCGCAACTTCCTGGACGACTCTACCCAATGACGGAGGGAGTGGACTGACGGATGTATTGGGTAGGGGTGCGGAGGCTACCTCCTTGGAAGGACTGGCATTTCCGACCGCGTGGTACAGGCCAAAGGCAGACAAAGACAGCACCATGCCCGCGAGCGCGAGCCGGGGCCCTCTGGAGGGCAGGAGGGCCTGGAGTGGCAGGTGGGAGTCACTCGAGCGGGTGGGGAGGCCCGTCGCCAGCTCGGTCTCCGCGTCCGAGTGCCACCCGGCCTCCAGCGGCACGTCCCAGGCCGCGTCCGCCCCCGCCAGCGCGGCCACCAGCGCCGAGCCCACCTCCACCGCGTCCTTGCAGCGCGCCCTCGGCTCCTTCTCCAGCATGCGCAGGCACACCTGCCCCAGCGCCGGGGGCACGCGCGGGTTGCGCACGTGCGGCGGCTCGGGCGCGCGGTGGCGGATGGCGTCGTGGAGGTCCGCCTTGCTTCGGTCTCCGAAGGGCAGCTCGCCCGTGAGCAGCCAGTAGAGCACCACGCCCAGCGCCCACAGGTCATCCGACGGCCTCGGCTGGTAGTGGTCCTCGTCGTCGGTGGCCTCGCCCTGGACGAAGCACAGGGCCTCGGGGCTGCGGTACTCCGGCGTGCCCGGCGGCAGCAGCACCGTCAGCCGTGGCGCGTTCTCGTATCCGCCCGCGCCGAAGTCCACCAGCACCGGCTGCCCGTCCTCCTCCCTCACCAGGATGTTGACCGGCTTGATGTCCCGATGCACCACGCCCGCCGCGTGTACCTCCTCGAGCGTCCGCGCCAGCGTCAGCACCAGCCGCGCCACCTGCCGCGCGGTGGGGCGCACCCGCCGCGCCCACTCATCCAGCGGCTGCCCCGCCACCAGCTCCGTGACGACGTAGAAGAAGAGCTGCTCCTCCTCCGGCCAGTATCCGCAGCTCGTGATGCGCGCCACGTGGGGGTGCTGGAGCTGGAGCAGCACGCCCACCTCCCGCTCCGCCCAGGCGCCGGCCCCGCTGCGAGCGATGAGCTTCAGCGCATAGAGACGCTTCTTGCGCCGCGCCCGGTACACGGTGCCGAAGGCCCCCATGCCCAGCTTCTTCTCTATCTGGAAGCCCCCTACGTCGGTCCCCGGGCGCAGGCCCGGTTCCGGCGTCGCACGCAGCCTCATGGCACACTCCCGGCGGGCGCGTCGTCCCGGCCCTCGTACGGGCTGGTGGCAGTGCGATGCCTCCGGCCCTCCTGTTTACCTGTGGAGTGGGGAAGACTACAAAACGCGGGAGAACGGGTGGGGGACTATGTGGGCCCTCCCGCGAGCACTCTCGCTCAGGGCGAGGCGGGCAGGCTGCCGCGCAGCATGAAGAAGATGACCACGCCTGTCACGGATACGTAGAGCCAGATGGGTGCCAGCCATCGCGTGACTTTCTTGTGACGTGAGAAGGACTTGCGCCATGCAAAGTAGAAGGATACCAACGCACCTGGCACCACGAACAGCGACAGCAGCACATGGCTGGCGAGGATGGCGAGGTACACTGCCTTCATCACCCCGCCCCCTGCGTAGCGCGTGTCACCATGCACGTAGTGGTAGGCCAGGTAGCACACCAGGAAGAGGCCCGAGGATGCGAAGGCGGACACCATCAGGTACTGGTGCGCGCGTCGGGCCCCTCTGCGGATGGCCACCCACCCCGCGGCGAGGAAGCTCGCGGCCAGCGCGTTGAGGCTCGCGTTCACCGCTGGAAGGAAGCGCAGGTCCACTCCCTCCACCGCTCCTCCTCGGCGGATGAGAAGAATGTAGCTCAGGAAGGCCAGCGCGGCGGCGGAGACCACCGCCGTGAAGACGTAGAAGGAGCGGTCGCTGACAGTGGGGGCGGGGGCGGCATTCGGCATGGCGCCCCTTTCTGGCCTGGAACCCCCCCTGTCTGCAACTCTTTGCGTGGACTGTACGAGCTTGGACGCCAGGCAAGTAAGCTCCTGTTCATGCGCCGGAATTCCTGGCATATAGGGAGTAGCAGCGACTTCGCTGCATTCCCCTCTCAGGAGGTCTCCTCCGTGCAGTCAGCACGCCGCTGCCTCGCTCCTCTCGCGGTCGCCGCCCTGCTGGTCGCGACCCCCTCCCTCGCCGACGGGCCGGTGTGTGCCCCGGTGTCGAAGGTTCCCCTCGAGCGCTACCTGCGCCAGCTCACGTTGGATCTGCTCGGTCGCCCGCCCACCTACGAGGAATACCGCGCGGCCCAGGCCCGCGGCGAGGTGACGGTGGAGGACGTGCGCGCGCTCATGGAGCAGGAGGCGTTCTACGAGCGCCTGCGCGACTACCACCGGGCGCTCCTGTGGAGCAACGTGAGCGGCAGCATCTCGAACAACCGCCGCTCGCGCCTGTTCGGCACGGGGGAGTCGGGCTCGCCGCTGTCGCTGCGTGGCACCGCCAGCAACAGTCTGCGGGGCGCCAACGATCAGGTCTGCAACGCCTATATCGATCAGGACGCGTGCAACGCCTGGAGGGAGGACCCGCACGCCGAGCCCGCGGGCGAGAAGGCCTGCTATGACGAGCGCGGCGTACCGTTGCCGGTGAGCTGGGACTACGACACCAGCTACTTCCGCTGCGAGCGTCTGGACCAGAACCCGACCAACGCCACCATCACCTCCTGCGAGGAGGCGGAGGGCCAGGGCCGGATCGATCCGAAGTACCGCTACTTCTGCGACATGCGGCGCCGGTCCGACGGCTCGCTGGTTCCGTACCTCTGCATGCCGGACCCGGGCAGGTCCACCACGGTGGGTCTCACCAAGGAGGAGCTGGATGGCTCGGGTCGGGTGGTGGCCTTCACGCGCGCCGATCCCAACTCCACCACCTCTCCGATGCGGCTGGACCGCTGCACGCTGGAGCTCGAGCTGAAGGGCGGTATCAGGGGTTCGTACGACACGCCGCGAGGCTGCATCCAGCGCGAGGGCTACGTGAAGCGGCCGGCGGCGCCCTTCTGGTTCGCGGAGGGCGGCGAGGTGGCCGTCTGCGCTATCGAGGCCCAGACGCGCGCGGCCAACCCCTGGACGCTGGAGAGCTGCGAGTCCGCGCGCTTCTCCGGGGATCGCTCCTGCGGCTGCGGCGAGCGGATGCGCCGCTGCGAGGCCTCCGACGGCTCGACCCACTCGGCCCGGTTGCGGGCCATCAACGACGAGCCCTTGTGGCTCGCGGACTCGGTGGTGCGCCGCGACGAGCCCTACTTCAACATCCTCACCACGCGCCGTTCCTCCGTCAACGGCCCGCTCTCCGCGCTGCACCGTGACGCGCAGGGCGTGGGTGTCTTCAACATCACCCCTCCGGCGGAGCTGGCGGTGATTCCGGCCGTGCCCTTCGCGGAGGAGGAGACCTGGCGCGACTACGTGCGCGGGGAGGAGCACTCGGGGGTGCTCACCACGCCCTCCTACCTCTTCCGCTTCCCCACCCAGCGCGCCCGCGTCAACCACTTCTACGAGGCGTTCCTCTGCAAGACGTTCGCCCCGCCGGAGGACGCGAGCCTGCCGCCCGCGGAGGACGCCTGCAACCGGGAGAACAACCTGGCGAAGCGCTGCGGCTGCAATTACTGCCATGCCACCATCGAGCCCGTCGGCGCGCATTGGGGCCGCTTCGCCGAGCGCGCCGCGCTCTTCCTGGATCCGGAGATCTTCCCCCGGTTGGATCCGAAGTGCCGCGACTGCGCCCTCGCCGGTAACACGAGCTGCGGCGGCGAGTGCGGCCAGTACATCATGAAGGCCTATGACGGGGACGGCGCCGGCTCGCTGGGAATGCTCACGACGTACCTGTACCGCACGCCGGACGAGGAGCTGAACATCGAAGGCGGCCCGAGCCTGTTGGTGCAGCGGATGCTGCAGACGGGCGACCTGGAGCGCTGCACGGTGCGGCGCGTGTGGCAGGAGTTCCTCGGCCGGCCCATGTCGGCGGAGGAGCAGCGTCTCTACCTGGAGCCTCTCGCCGAGGGCTTCGCTCGCGACGGCCATCGCTTCAAGGCGCTCATCGAGAGCGTGGTGATGACGGACGCCTACCGGAGGATCGACTGATGCGCCGCCTTCTCGTACTGGCCCTCGCCACGCTCGGCACCGTCGCGTGCGAGAAGACGCCCTCCACGCCGGCCGTGGTGGATGGCGTGCTGGAGCCCGTGGCCAACCCGCATGGGGACATGCACCCGCTGCCGGACCCCGAGCTGCAGGAGGGGCGGGTGGGACGCTCTCCCCGCCGCATCACCGTGGCGCAGCTCGACCGCTCCATCGAGGTGGCGGTGGGCCAGCGCTGGACGCAGCTCGACAGCCGGGCGTCCTCGATGGGGAAGGCGGACTACGCGCTCGTCAACCAGGAGAACATCGAGCCCAACCTCGTCTTCGCCAAGTTCCTCGAGGACGGGGCG
>QKJM01001052.1 GCA_003249315.1 Archangium sp. | reverse complement strand
GTCGATGTGGCGGCCCTTCCCATCGGTGAGGCGGCCCTCCTCCAGCACCTGGAGCAGGAGGAGCTGCACCTCGCGGTGGGCCTTCTCGATCTCGTCCAGCACCACCACCGACGCGGGCCGGCGGCGCACCGGCTCGGTGAGCTGACCGCCGTCGCCGTAACCCACGTAGCCCGCGGGCGAGCCGATGAGGCGCGACACACCGTGGCCCTCGGACATCTCGCTCATGTCCAGGCGCACGAGGGCGTCCTTGCTGCCGTAGAGGATCTCCGCCAGGGCGCGGGCCATCTCCGTCTTGCCCACGCCGGTGGGGCCCAGGAAGAGGAACGAGCCCATGGGCCGCCGCGAGGCGAAGCCGGCGTAGTTGCGGCGGATGACGCGGGCGATCCGGGAGATGGCCTCCTCGTGGCCGATGACGCGCTCGCCCAGGTCCGCCTCCAGCCGCAGGAGGCGCGCCGAGTCCGTCATCAACAGGCGCTCCTCGGGGATGTTGGCGATCTTCGCCACCACGCGCGCCACGTCCGAGGCCTCCACCAGCTCCTTGCCCTCGCGGTGGCACCGCGAGCCGGCCAGGTCCGCCACGGAGATCGCCTTGTCCGGCATGAAGCGATCCGTCACGTAGCGCGAGGCCAGCGAGGCCGCGGCCTCCAGCGCCTCGGGGGTGTAGCGCAGCCCGTGGTGCTCCTCGTAGCGGCCGATGACGCCGCGGAGGATCTCCACCGTCTCCGGCACCGAGGGCTCGTTCACCACCACCGAGGTGAAGCGCCGCTCCAGGGCGGGATCCTGGGTGATGAACTTGCGGTACTCGTCGTGGGTGGTGGCGCCGATGCAGGGGAACTCGCCGCGCGCCATGGCCGTCTTCAGCTCGTTGGCGGCGTCCTGCGGCCCGTCTCCCGTCGAGCCCGCGCCCACCAGGGTGTGGATCTCATCGATGAAGACGACGACGCGGCCCTCGGCGCGACGGACCTCCTCCTTGAGGCCGTTGAGCTTCTCCGAGAAGGAGCCGCGCAACTGGGTGCCGGCCACCAGGGTGGCCATGTCCAGCTCCAGGAGGATCTTCTCGGACAGGGTGCCGCGCAGCTCCAGCAACTGCTGGGCCACGCCCTCCACCACGGCCGTCTTGCCCACGCCGGCCTCGCCGAGCAGGCACGGGTTGTTGGTGCGCCGCTTGCCGAGGATGTCGATGACCTCGTCGATCTCCCGCGCGCGGCCCACCACGGGATCCAGCTTGCCCTCCTGGGCGAGCCGGCTGAGGTTGCGGCCCAGCGAGGTGAGCAGCGGGAAGCGCTTCTCGTCGAGCACCAGCGAGGGGGTGGCGCGGGCCACCGGGGCCGGGCGCGGCGTCGGGGCGGGGGCGGGCGGAGCCACCGGAGCCGGGGGCGCTGGCGGGGTGGCCGGCGTGGACGGAGCCCGGGCCACGGGTGGCGTGTGCTCCATGGCGGGGGCGGGGGGCTCGATGGAGTCCTCATGCACCTCGTCGATGAGATCCCTCGGGGAGATCGCGGGGCGCGAGGGCCGGGGCGGCGGGGCTGGCGGCGTGTAGGTGGGCCGCGGCACGCTCAGGGCGATGGCCGAGGCCGGGAGGGGCGAGGGCGGCGCTCCCAGGGGCCGACCCGGTCTCGGGCGCGGCAAGGTCGCCAGCGTCGAGGTGCGGCTCGGCTGCAGCCGCCGTGGCATGCGCCCGCTCAGGCAGTAGGAGAGGGCGGTGTTGCCCAGGGTGATCAGATGCAGGCCGGCCTTGCCCAGCAGCTCGCTGGCGGCGCAGCGCACCCGGGTGAAGGCGATGAGCAGGTGGAGGCAGTCCGCTTCCCTCGCCCCCGCGCTCTGGGCGATCTCCCGCGCGCGCCCGGCCAAATCCCGCACCAACCCGTCCTGCTCCTGGGGAGCGGACGTCATCGCTTCGAGCAGGCTGTCCTCGTCTACCCCTCTCTCCTTCAAGAGGAGCTGCGCCCGGTTCTCCACCGTGAAGAGGGCCAGCAACACATGCGCCGAGGTGACCTTCTGGGCCACACTCCTCGCGATGTCGTCGGCTTCGTGGAGTACCTGAGCGAGATCCGTACTATCGACCATTCGTGCTCCGACAAGCAGGCAGCCGAGCACATACACTCTCTGGATCGATCCGGCAAAATTTCCGCTACAGGTCGCTACAGATTCTGCCTGCTCTCTTTGCGTCCGGCTTGCAATAGATGGCCCGCTTGGGCGTTCATCTGCCCGACAACGCCATGAGTTCACTCGTCCAACCCGCCCATGTGCTCCTGGATCCGCTCGATGCGACCGGAGCCGCCGTCGAGGCCCGCCGCTGGGTGTGGCCTCTTGTCCTCCTCTGTCTGTGCGTATCCTCCTCTGGGATCGCCTTCGCCCTCCGCTGGGATGCGAGCGCCTCGGTGGTGCGCGAGTTGCAGAGCTCCGGGCGGTTGGAGCGGTTGTCGGAGAGTGAGATCTCCGAGGAGCTCCAGACGGCCTCGCGCAAGGCGCTGGTGGGAGGAGTGGCCAAGGGCGTCTTCGTGATGCCGCTGTTGACGCTGTTGCTGGCGGTGGTGCTGTGGGTGTGCGGGTGGCTCTTCGAGACGCCCGCGCCCTTCGAGAAGCTGATGTCGGCGGCGGCGGTGGCGATGCTGCCCATCGCGCTCTACCATCTGATCTTCACGGTGTGCGCGCTGGCGCAGCACTCGCTCACGTTGGATCGGGTGGCGGAGCTGGTGCCCTCGAGCATGGCGGTGGTGGACGGGCTGACGCCTCGGCTGAAGCGGGTGCTGGGAGCGGTGGACTTCTTCAATCTGTGGAGCGTGGGCCTGCTGGGGCTGGGCTTCGCCGCGGCCTCGGGGATGAGACGGGGCCGGGCGCTGGCGCTCAGCGGGGCGCTCTACCTCATGTACACCGGCGTGTTCGTCGTGGGCCTGCCGGCAATGGGAGGTGGCCGATGAGTGTGCTGGTCCTCGCGGCGGTGCTCGCCGCGACGCCGATCCATCTGGAGGATGCCCGTACCCGGAGCCGGGAGAATACCCAGGTACTCCTCTCCCTGCTGGAGGCCCGCATGGCCGAGCAGGACGTGCGCCTGGCGCGCGCGCCGCTGCTGCCCCAGGTCGACTTCCGCACCGGAGGAAACTGGGCCTACATCGGCCAGCAGCGCGTCTTCACCGTGGTGCCGGATCCCGTCACTGGCGGCTTCGTGCAGCAGGCGGTGACCACGCCCGAGGCTGCGCGTGCCAACTACGATCTGTCCCTCTCCGTCTCCCAGCTCCTCTTCGACCAGGGGAAGTGGGCGCAGTTGAGGCAGAGCGGTGCGCAACTCGAGGCGCGGCAGGGCGAGGCGCGCGAGCAGGCGGATGCGTCCGAGCTGGAGGGCATCCAACGCTTCTATGCGCTCTACCGCTCCCAGGCCACGCTGGAGGTGCTGGAGGCGAACGTGCGGCGCAGCGAGCAGCAGCTCGATCGGGCCCGGGCGCTCTTCCAGGCGGGCCGGGTGGGCAAGGGCGAGGAGCTGTCCGCGCAGGTGAACCTGGGGAACGATCGCATCTCCGTGGTGGAGCAGAAGGGCCGGATCGCCGCGGATCAGGCGAGTCTTGCGGTGTGGCTGGCCATGCCGGGGACGGAGCCGCTGCAGGCGGTGGCGCCGGGGGAGCTGGGGCAGGAGTCGGTGCCCGTGCCGGGGCTGGAGAAGTCCCTGGACGAGGCGAAGTCGCGCCGGCCGCTGCTGGTGGCGCTGCGCCAGCGGGTGCGCGTGGCCGACCTGCAGCAGACCATCGCCCGGGCCGGGTACCTGCCTCGGGTGATCGTCCAGGGCAGCTACTCTCGCGGGGGCCCGGATGCGGAGGCCGTCTTCACCGAGCCCCGGCTGCAGAACGTGGTGTCGGGTGGGGTGTCGCTGCAGTGGAACCTCTTCGAGGGACTGGCCACGGACGCGCAGTCGCGTCGGGCGGAGCACCAGCGCCAGGTGGCGGAGCTGAACCTCGCGCAGGCGGAGCGCGAGCTGGAGGGGGCGGTGCGTCAGGGCCACGAGGCGCTCCAGGCGCAGCTCGCCGCGACCTCCCTGTCGGCCGAGAACCGCGAGGCGGCCGCCAGCGCGCTGAAGCTGGCCGAGGAGCGTTTCTCCGCCGGGGTCAGCTCGACGCTGGAGGTGCGTGACGCGCAGCTCAAGCTCACCCAGGCGGAGCTGGTCCTCCTGGAGAATCGCATCGACGTGGAGATCGCCCGCTTCGCGCTGATGCGGGCCATGGGCACGCTTGCCCCGGGAGACGAGACATGAAGTGGTGGAAGGGCGTCATCGCGGGAGGACTGTTTCTGGGCGCGGCGGCCATCACTGTCGGTGGGCTGAGAGATCGACCGCCGCCCACGGTGGAGGTCCAGGTGTCCAAGTCCCGCAGGGGCACCATCACTCGGACCATCACCGGCGCGGGCAAGGTGCAGGCGGCCACGACGGTGAAGATCTCCTCCAACCTCTCCGGCGACCTGACGGAGCTGCTGGTGAAGGAGGGGGATCAGGTGACGAAGGGCCAGGTGCTGGGGCGGATCGACCGGCGACGGTTCGAGGCGTCGGCGAAGCAGGCGCTGGCGGCGCAGAACGCGGCGCGGTCCGATGTGGATGTGGCCAGGGTGGACGCGGACCGCACGGCGGCGGAGTTGGGCCGGGTGGAGGCGCTGGGGGAGAAGGGGCTGGCCTCGGAGGCGGAGGTGGCGCAGGCGAAGGCGGCCCGGGACACCGCCGTGGCGCGTCTGGCCGCGGCCCAGCAGCGGCTGGCGCAGGCCTCCGCGGTGTATGACGAGGCGCAGAGCAACCTCGCCAAGACGACGCTGTTGGCGCCCATCGACGGCAATGTGATCGAGCTGTCGCGCGAGGTGGGCGAGCGGGTGCGTGGCTCGGACTTCTCCGAGGACGTGGTGATGGTGATCGCCGCGCTCAACGCCATGGAGGTGAAGTTCGAGGTGGGCGAGCACGAGGTGGTGCATCTGGCACCCGGCCAGCCCGCCGAGGTGATGGTGGACGCGCTGGAGGGCGAGTCCTACCGGGGCGAGGTGGTGGAGATCGCCCAGCGGGCGTTGATCAAGAACGAGGGGACGGAGGCGGAGGTGACGACCTTTCCGGTGACGGTGGCGCTGGCCTCCCGTCCGCCGCGGGTGCTGCCGGGGATGAGCGCGGAGGTGCGCATCTCCGCGGAGACGCGGGAGGACGCGGTGCTGGTGCCAATCCAATCGGTGACGGTGCGTCCGGAGAAGAGCCTGCCGGACTACCAGCCGCCGGTGGAGGGCGCGAGCCTCTCGGTGAAGCGCCGCGCGGAGACACTGGCCAAGGTGGTGTTCGTGGTGGGCGAGGACGAGAAGACCCAGGTGCGCCGGGTGCGCACGGGCATCGCCTCGGACACGGATCTGGAGATCATCGAGGGGCTCCAGGAGGGGGAGCGCGTGGTGGAGGGTCCGTACCGCACGCTCTCCAAGGAGCTCAAGCACGGCGACACGGTGCGCGAGGAGCAGCCGGGTGGGCCGGGCGGCAAGGGTAGGAAGAAGTCGTGAGTGGCGAGCGCGGCGCCGGGGATGACCGGCTCATCCAGGTGGAGGAAGTCACCCGGGTCTTCCGGGTGGGCGGCGAGGAGGTGCGTGCCCTGCGCGGCGTGTCCTTCACCGTGTCGCGAGGCGAGTGGGTGGCCATCATCGGCCAGTCCGGCTCGGGCAAGAGCACGCTGATGAACGTGCTGGGCTGCCTGGACACGCCCACCAGTGGCCGCTACCTGCTCAACGGCAAGGACGTCTCGCACATGGGGGACGACGAGCTGGCGCTGGTGCGCAACGTGGAGATCGGCTTCATCTTCCAGACCTTCCAGCTCCTGCCCCGGGAGACGGCGCTGGCGAACGTGGAGCTGCCGCTGGTGTACCGGGGGATGAAGGCGAAGGAGCGGAGGGATCGGGCGCGGGCGGCGCTGGAGATGGTGCA
>QKJM01001035.1 GCA_003249315.1 Archangium sp. | reverse complement strand
GTGGCGGGCTTCCACCGCTACGTGCGGCTGATGACGGGGGCCTCGGGGGGCATGGTGGGGGCGGGGGCCTGGGCTGCGGGGCTGGAGCCGGAGGGCTCGCCTCCGCGGGCGGTGACGCTGCCGTGGATGATGCAGCAGGACAGCCTCTCCTCGGCGGCGGTGGCGATGATGCTGCCCTTCGGGGAGAGCCGTGGCCGGGCGCTGGAGAACGTTTGGACGGAGTACACGCAAGGAGCGCTGGGGCGCAGCTTCGAGGCGCTGCGCGCGGGGGAGGCGGTCGGGTGGCGGCCCTCGCTGGTGTACTCGCCCATGCTGGTGGAGGACGGGCGGCGGCTGCTGGTGAGCAATCTCGACTTGTCGGAGCTGACGACGGCGGAGGCGAGCTCGCTGGTGCTGGAGCGCCACGGGGATGAGCCCGCGGCGAAGGGACCCAAGGCACGACTGTCGCTCTCGGGAGTGCAGCTCTTCCAGCTCTTCCCCCGGAAGCAGTCGGTCTTCGCCGTGGCGGCGGCGGCGCGGATGAGCGCGTCCTTCCCCTACGTGAGCCCGGCGAGCTCCCTGCCCACGCAGCCGCGGGTGCGGGTGGTGGATGCGGGCTACTACGACAACTACGGGGTGGCGCTGTCGGCGCTGTGGCTGCACGCACACCGCGAGTGGTTGCGCGCGTGTACCTCGGGGGTGATGCTCATCCAGATAAGAGATCACCTGGGCAACGGGCGGCGGACGCGGCTTCAGGTGTCGAGCGGCTCGGCGGAGTGGCTGGGGGGGCTGACGTCGCCGATGGAGGCGGTGCTACGGGCGCGCGAGTCGAGCATGTCCTTCCGTAATGACGAGCTGCTGGAGTTTGTGGAGGACGAGCTGAACGTGGAGGAGCCGTGCTTCTTCACCACGGCCATCTTCGAGTTCAGCGAGACGGCGCCGCTGAGCTGGGCGCTGACGCAGCGGGACGTGGCCTGGCTCGAGCGCGCGGCGGACAGCGAGGGGACGCAGGCGCGGGTGGACGCGGTGCGCGAGTGGCTGACGGCGGGGCCGGTGGCCCGCGCTCGAGCCAGTTCGCTGGGGTTGTGCCCGGGAGGACGGGAACTCTCTCCCTGATGTAGGGCAGGCTGGATGACCGTGCTCCGGCCGTTGCCCCACCAGGCTCCGGAGCGTGTTCCTTCCCCTCATTCGGATGTGCTCCTCTTGTCCGGGAACCTCGTGTGCTCTAACCTCGGGCCCGCGATGGTCGGGGGATCCTGCTTGTATTTCCTTCTTGTGTATCTTTTTGCGTCGGGGCTCGCTCTTGCGAGCGACGAGCGACCCTCGGTCAAGGCCGCTCCCAGGGTGGTGGGGACTACCGAAAGTCTGGTTCGCGTGGTGGAGCGGCATGAGACATACACCACCGGCCAAGGGCGGTGCGCCGTCGATGTGGCATATCCCGAGGTTGCCGGGCTCTCGTCCTTCGAGACGCTTGAGAGCGTCAATCGACTCGTTCAGCAGGCCGTGATGGCCACCATTCCGGAGAGTTGTCGAGCGCCGCGCGACGCCTCGCCAGTGCGTAAGGGCGAGGGCTGCGCCGACCTCCCAGACCCCGGGAAGACCGATGTGTCCGTTGGGTATTCGTCAGGGCTCGTGAAGGATGGGCTTCTCAGCATTCGCGTGCTCCGTACCGCCTGCACCAACCCGAGCCTCCATCCCGATGAGAGGGTCGAAGGGCTCACCGTCAACCTCGAGACGGGAACGACATATCAGATGGCGGATCTGTTTCGCCCTGGCACTCCCTGGCAGGAGACACTGACCCAGGCTGTGCGTGAGAAGCTCTCGGCGACCGCGAAAATGGGCCCCGACGTGACAATTTCGGTGCGTCGCTTCTTCTTGAAGGAGGGGGCGCTCGTGGTGTTGCGACCGGTCTCGGCGCGGGCCCTTCATCCTCTCGAGGTCGAGGTTCCGTTGAAGCGGCTTCAACCCATGCTGCGTGCCGACCTTCCGGGACTGGGTGCTGAAAGATGAGTCGGCCCGGTGGTTTCGAGCCATGAGGGGGACCGTCGAACGGAAGGTTGGCGTTGGGCGCATGTGCCTCGTAGCCTTTCCGTGACGTTTTCGTGGCTTTCTCGTGGCCCGATGGGCGCCCTGGAGGATGTTTCACCAGAAGTGGAACCGGGCCCGGCGGTTCGGGTATGCTGACTGCTCCTCTGGCTGGACCGCCTCGAGATGCTCCCGCGTAACGTCGTCCTCCCCTACTCCTCTCGACTCGAGCCCGAGACACGGGAGTGGATGAGCCAGGAGTCCCGGCTGTTGGAGTGCCCTTTCGGCACGGTGTTGAGTGGGGCGGACGGGGAGATGAAGGGCTTCATGACGGTGCTGGAGGGTGAGCTGCGGGTGCAGCACCGCTCTCCGGCCGGGCGGGAGCTGGTGCTCTACCGGCTGGGGCCGGGACAGAGCTGCGTGACGTTCCTGCCCTTGCTGAAGGAAGAGGCCGAGGCCGTCGTCGAGAAGCACCTGCGGGCCGTCCTGCTGCCGCTGTCCCCCGTCCGGGTGTTGCAGGCCAGATCGCCCGCCTTCCGTGCGCTCGTCCAGGACATCTTCACCGAGCGGCTCTCCCAGGTGATGTTGCTGGCGGCGGAGCTGGCCTACGTGAGCAGCGAGGCCCGGCTGGCGCACTGCCTGCTGCGGCGTGCCAGCGGGGGCTCGGTGGTGCGTACCACCCACCAGGCGCTGGCGGTGGAACTGGGCACGGCCCGTGAGGTGGTGAGCCGGCTGCTCAAGGACTTCGAGCGCAAGGGCTGGGTGGCTCTCGGTCGCGGCTCCATCGTCCTCGAACAGCCGACGAGGCTGGCCGCCCTGGTGGCGAACTCCACGGCTGGCGAGTAGTCCCGACCTCTCGTTGGTGCGGCCCGTCGGCCTGGACTCCCCGTTCCTTGGCGCCTACCCCTGAGCTGAGTCGTTCGTGCCAGTCGCCATGGCCGGGACGACTCTCCATCCTGGTGGAGCTGAACCGACGATGGATGCTTCATGGGGCTCACTGCTGTGGCGAGAGCGGAGAAGAAGGCGCTCCTTGCGCGTAGCGGGGGAGTCTCGGGTTCCGGACGTGCTCGAAGATGAGAGCCGTCTCCATGTGGTCCATCTCGGACCGGGCGGTGAAGGCCTCGATACTCACGTTCCTCAAGTGGTCCACGTCCCGCACCGCAACGTGGACGAAGAAGTCGTTGGGGCCGGTGACCTGATAGACGGCCAGAACCTCGGGGAACGAGAGCAGGTGCTGGCGGAACTGGCTCACCAGCTCTTGCGAATGCTGCCGCAGTCGCACCGCGATCAACGCCTGGAGCCCCACGCCCAGGGCGCGCACATCCACCTCGGCGTGGAAGGAGCGCAGCACCCCGGACTTGAGCAGGCGTGCCACGCGCGAGAGGCAGCTCGACGGCGCCAGCCCTACCTTCGCGGCAAGCTCCTTGTTCGATAGCCGCGCGTCGTCCTGCAGGGCCTCGAGGAGGGCGAAATCGATGCTGTCCAGCTCCAGCTTCTCTGGGTTCCACTGCCTCTTCAAGGTGTCGTCCACTGATCGCTCCGATGGGAGCGCCCTTGAAGCACTGGTTCGGCGCCATGTCGGTGACATAGGTCACAAAGAGCCGGCGAATTTTTCATCCGGCGGCTTGCACGGGAGGGGGAGCCGCCTGGTTCGAGGTAGTGGGGCGCCTCGGGGTGTCCTCTCCTGGGCGGATGCGCACCGTTTGGCTTGGAGGGGCCTCTGGAAGGTGCCTAGCGTGTGCCTCCGCTGATTGCCAGGAGCCATCATGCAGCCCTGTGACTACAAGCCTCTGGACCCCAAGGTTCGCAATGCGCCATACCCGTACTATCAGGTGCTGAGAGAGCAGGCGCCGGTACACTACGTGGAGCAGGTGAAGGCGTATGCGCTGAGCCGCTACGAGGACGTGCATGCGGCGCTGAAGAATCCGGCGGTCTTCTCCTCCTCGCGGGAGCACTTCACGAAGTCGAACGCGCTGATTGATCTCTCGAAGCTGGGCGAGGAGGTGAAGCGGATGGTGGACTCCTCGGTCCTGGTGAGTACGGACCCACCGCAGCATACCCGGCTGAGGAGCCTGGTGAGTCGGGCCTTCTCCGCGCGGCGTATGGCGGACATGGAGCCGCGGATTCGCGCGCTGACGCGTCGACTGCTGGAGGCGCTGCCGCGCCAGGGTGAGTTCGAGCTGCTGGAGGCGTTGAGCGTGCCGCTTCCCATCACGGTCATCGCGGAGATGCTGGGGGTGGAGCCCGAGCGCCACCACGACTTCCGCCGCTGGTCCAATGACGTGGTGAATGCGGGCACGCGGATGATCACCCGGCCCGGCCCCTTCCCGGAAGTCGAGGCGAGCCTGCGCGAGTTCCGCCTGTATCTGGAGGGGGTGATTGCCGAGCGCCGGGTCGAGCCGAGGGATGACCTCATCACCGCGCTCGTGCGGAGCAGTGAGGAGGAGGAGGGGCTCCTGAGCGCGGAGGAACTCATGTCCTTCGTGAGGCTGTTGCTGATAGCGGGCAACGAGACGACGACGAACCTGCTGGGCAACGGGTTGATCACGCTGGTGAAGAACCCGGAGCAGCTCGCGCGGCTGAGGGAGAAGCCGGAGCTGGTGCCCAACGCGGTGGAGGAGATGCTGCGCTACGACTCGCCGGCGCAGGGGCTGTTCCGCTTCTCGTTACAGGACATGGAGTTCTCCGGCCAGAAGGTGCCGGCACGCTCCATGGTGCTGCTGCTGCTGGGCTCGGCGAACAGGGACCCGCGGCGCTTCACCGAGCCGGAGCGCTTCGACGTGGGACGGGAGCAGACGGGCCACATCTCCTTCGGCTACGGGATTCACTTCTGCCTGGGGGCGGCGCTCTCGCGGCTGGAGATGCGGGTGGTGCTGGAAGAGCTGGTGCCGAGGCTGAAGCACCTGGACTTCGCCTCGGACCAGCCGGAGGAGGTGGAGTGGGTGGACAACGCCTTCCTCCGAGGCCCCAGGCGGCTGCGGCTGGCGGTGGAGCTGGCGTAGGCGAGCCGAGGGGCCGCCGAGTGTGAACCGGCGTGCAGCCGGATGCACAGGCTCATGGGAAGAGAGTGGGTGGCCCCAGCTCCGTGCTCGGGAAGCGGCCCTGGCACGGGGGATGCTTGGGAGCCCGGGCATGATTAGAAAATCGCCGCTGCTCGTTGCCTCCCTTCTGGGGATATTGGGGCTATTGTCGTCGGGCTGCATCTCGACGGGAATGGCCCGTACATTGGATCGGGGGCAATTCCAGGTGTCGGTCACCCCCGGTGTGCAGGCCGTCAAGGGCATCGAGAACCCGGGCGTTACCCTCCCTCAAGGGGAGATCGGCATTCGCTATGGCCTGACCGACAGGCTCGATGCTGGCGTCAGGCTCTTCGGCTTGGGTGTCGAGGCGGATGCCCGGTTCGGGCTGCTGCGTGCGCCCTCGCTGCGGCGCGGAGTAGAGCTCACTCTGGCTCCCAGTGTCTCCTACGCCGTGCATCGCTACACCAGCTTTGATGATGGGTCGGGGATGGTGCAACTCCCGCTGCTCATCGGCGTGAACATGGAGGGATACCACCTGGTGCTCGGGCCAAGAGCCGCCTATGCCTACGGCCGGTTGAGTCCGTCCTCCGGAGATGGGGGAGCTCTGCTGGTGGGGACATCCCTGGGACTCGCTGTGCCCATCGGGCGTTGGTTCCACCTGATGCCCGAGGTCTCCCTGCTCCAGCAGCCCACGAAATCCCTGGGCGAACACGTGTTGCTCCATGCTGGTGTTGGCCTCATCTTCGGAGGCTACAAAGAGGAGTGAGCCGCTTGCTTTGAAGGTGTCCGCGAGGGCCTACCGCACCACCACCTGATCGCGTCCCGCCTGCTTCGCCTGGACGCAGGCAATCTCCGCCGCGTCCAGCAGGTTGCCGTAGGGCTCGCCCACTCGGAGCCCCGCCACGCCCACGGAGACAGTGAG
>QKJM01000429.1 GCA_003249315.1 Archangium sp. | reverse complement strand
CTCGGGCCCACCGCCCCTCTCCTTCGCCCAGCAGCGACTGTGGTTCCTCGAGCAGCTCACTCCGGGCACCGCCGCCTACAACATGCCGGCCGCCGTGCGACTGGCGGGCCCCCTCGACACCCCTGCCCTCCAGCAGTCCTTCGATGAGCTGGTTCGCCGCCACGAGTCGCTGCGCACCACCTTCCGCTCCGAGGGAGGCCATCCCGTCCAGCTCATCGCTCCTCCCGAGCCTCGGCCCCTGGCCCTGGTGGAGCTGACACACCTGTCCCCCGAGGCACGTGAGACCGAGGCCCTGCGCCTGGCCCGCGAGGACGCGCGGGCCCCCTTCGACCTGTCCACCGGCCCGCTGCTGCGCACCACGCTGCTGAGGCTCTCGGAGAGCGAGCACGTGCTGCTACTCAACATGCACCACACCGTCTCCGACGGCTGGTCCCTCGGCGTGTTGGTGCGAGAGCTCGCGGCGCTCTACCAGGCCTTCCACCACGGCCAGGGCTCGCCCCTTCCCGAGCTGCCCCTACAGTACGCGGACTACACCCTCTGGCAGCGCCAGTGGCTCCAGGGCGAAGCACTGGACGAGCAGCTCGCATACTGGAAGCGGCAGCTCTCCGGCGCGTCCGGCGCCCTGGAGATGCCCACCGACAAACCCCGGCCTCCGGTGCGCTCCTCGCGCGGAGCCACCGTTCCCGTGGAGCTGCCACGTGAGCTGATGGAGTCCGTGAAGGCCCTCTGCCAGCGTGAGGGCGTCACGCCCTTCATGGTGTTGCTGGCCACCTTCCAGGCGCTGCTCGCGCGCTACTCCGGCCAGGATGACATCAGCATCGGCACGCCCATCGCCAACCGCCGCCACGCGGAGACGGAAGGCCTCATCGGCTTCTTCGCCAACACCCTCGTGCTTCGCTCGCGCCTGTCCTCAGGCGCTTCCTTCCGGGAGCTGCTGGCCCAGGTGAGGGAGACGACCCTGGGCGCCTACGAGCACCAGGACGTGCCCTTCGAAAAGCTGGTGGACGAGGTCCGGCCCGAGCGCGACCTCAGCCGCACCCCGCTCTTCCAGGTCCTGTTCTCCCTGCAGGACGCGCTCGTCCCCACCTTGCGACAGGCCGAGCTGTCCCTGACCCCCCTCGCGGTGGACACGGGTGTGTCCAAGTTCGAGCTCACCCTGGAGCTCGGCTTCACCTCCGAGGGCGGGCTCGCTGGCGGCCTGTCGTACAACACCGACCTGTTCGATGAGAGCACCGCCACGCGCCTGAGCCAGCACCTGCGCGTGCTGCTGGAGGGCGTGGTGGACCGGCCGGAGGCAACGCTCGACTCCCTCCCGATGCTCACCGACGCCGAGCGTCACCAGGTGCTCGAGGGTTGGAACGACACCCACGCTCCCCTGCCGGTGGACACCTGCATCCACCACCTCTTCGAGGCCCAGGTGCAGCGCACCCCGAGCGCGCCCGCCGTGGGCTTCGAGGGCTCCTGGCTCACCTACCGGGAGCTGGACGAGCGCGCCAATCAGCTCGCCTGGCGCCTGCGCCAACTGGGCGTCAGTCCCGAAGTGCGCGTCGCCCTGTGCGCCGAACGCTCCCTCGAGCTGGTGGTGGGCCTCTTCGCCATCCTCAAGGCCGGCGGCGCCTATGTGCCCCTGGATCCGAGCTACCCTCGCGAGCGCCTGGAGTGGATGCTGGAGGATGCCCAGCCCTCCGTGCTCCTGGCACAGCCCTCCCTGCTGCCGCGGCTTCCCCCGCTGCCCGGTACCTCCGTGGTGCCCCTGGAGTTCGGTGCCGACGAGGCGCTGAGCACCCAGCCCACACACCCGCCCGAGCCCCTGGCCACGCCGGACAACCTCGCCTACGTCCTCTTCACCTCGGGCTCCACCGGCCGTCCCAAGGGGGCGATGAACGCCCACCGCGCGGTGTGCAACCGCCTGCTTTGGATGCAGCAGGCCTACGGCCTGGACGCCCAGGATGTGGTGCTGCAGAAGACGCCCTACAGCTTCGACGTCTCCGTCTGGGAGTTCTTCTGGCCTCTCATGACGGGCGCTCGCCTCGTGCTGGCCCGCCCCGGCGGCCACCAGGAGCCCGACTACCTGCTGCGGCTCATCTCCGAGGAGCGCGTCACCACCGTCCACTTCGTCCCGTCCATGCTCCAGCCCTTCCTCGCCCAGCCGGGCCTGGAGCGCGGCACCAGCCTGAAGCGTGTGGTGTGCAGCGGAGAGGCGCTCTCCCCCGAGCTCGAGCAGCGCTGCCTGCGGCGGCTTCCCTCGGCCGAGCTGCACAATCTCTACGGCCCCACCGAGGCCGCCGTGGACGTGACGGCCTTCACCTGCCGGAGCGAGGCGGAGCGGCACGCGGTGCCCATCGGCCGTCCCATCTCGAACACCACCATCCGCATCCTCGATGCGAACCTGCGGCCCCTCCCCCCAGGCGTGCCCGGCGAACTCTACATCGGAGGCATTCAGGTGGGCCGCGGCTACCTCGGCCGCCCCGAGCTCACCGCCGAGCGCTTCATCCCCGATCCGTTCTCCACAGGGGCGCGCCTCTATCGCACCGGGGACAAGGCGCGCTGGCTGGCAGACGGCAACATCGAGTACCTGGGCCGACTCGACTTCCAGGTGAAGCTGCGCGGCCTGCGCATCGAGCTGGGCGAGATCGAAGCAGCGCTGGAGCAGCACCCCCAGGTGCGGCAGGCCGTGGTGACGGTGCGCGAGGATTCCCCGGGTGCCAGACGTCTGGTGGCCTATGTGGTGCCTGCCTCCGAGGCACAGGCCCCTGACGCCGAGGCGCTGCGATCACAGCTCAAGACGCGGCTCCCCGAGTACATGGTGCCCGCGGTCTTCGTCCCGCTGCTGTCCCTGCCCCTGATGTCTAGCGGCAAGGTGGACCGCAAGGCCCTGCCCGCACCGGACCTCTCCCGCTCCAGGCACACGGCCGCCTACGCCGCCCCCCGCAACGACACCGAGCAGCGCCTGTGCGACATCTGGGCCCAGGTCCTCGGAGCGCCCCGCGTGGGCATCCACGACAACTTCTTCGAGCTGGGGGGCGATTCCATCCTCAGCCTGCAGGTGGTGGCCCGTGCCCGCCAGGCCGGACTGCTCCTGTCCGCACGCGACCTCTTCCAGCACCAGACCGTCGCGGGACTCGCCCCGGTGGCGCGGATGGCCACTCCCGTGGAGGCTGTCCCTCAGGAACCCGTCTCCGGCCCGGTTCCGCTCACCCCCATCCAGCGGAACCTGCTGCACCATGACCCGGAGCACGCCCACCACTTCAACCAGTCCGTGCTGCTGCGGACCCGCCAACCCCTCCAGGCCGAGCTGCTGCAGCAGGCCCTTCAGTCCCTCGTCGCCCACCATGACACGCTCCGCCTGCATGTGACACGGCGGGACGGCGAGTGGCACCAGGAGCACGCCACCCTCGAGAAGAGTCCCGTGCGGCTGCACGTGCATGATCTCTCCGCACGGTCCGCTGAAGAGCAGTCCGCGGCCCTGAGGGACGAGACCTCGCGTCTGCAGGCCTCCTTCCAACTCTCCGAATCTCCGCTGCTGCGCGCCGCCCTCTTCCACTCCGGCGAGGGTCAGCCCCAGCACCTCTTCATCTGCATCCACCACCTCGTGGTGGACGCCGTCTCCTGGCGCGTGCTGTTGGAGGATCTGGAATCCGCCTACCAGCAGCTCGCCCAGGGCCGGCCGGTGGCTCTGCCACCCAAGAGCACCTCCTTCCAGGCCTGGGCCCGGCA
Organism: Archangium sp.; assembly: GCA_003249315.1. Lineage (GTDB taxonomy): Bacteria > Myxococcota > Myxococcia > Myxococcales > Myxococcaceae > QKJM01. The sequence goes on along the minus strand of QKJM01000429.1, from coordinate 2,233 downwards.
CCTGGAGGACTTCGCCCGCTCCGATGCGCTCGCCGCCGAGGCGCCCCTGTGGATGGAGCCCGCCCAGCAGCGGCTCCCCGACCTGCCGCTCGACACCTCCGGAACCAACACCCGCGCCTCCGAGCGCTCCGTCTCCGTCCAGCTCGAACAGGACGAGACGCGCCTGCTCCTTCAGGAGACACCCGCTGCCTGGCGTGCTCGCATCGACGAGCTGCTGTTGACGGCGCTCGCCCAGGCGCTCGGCGAGTGGAGCGGCCACTCCGAGGTGCTCGTGGATGTCGAGGGCCACGGTCGCCAGGAGCAGCTCTTCGAGGGCGTGGACCTCTCGCGCACCGTGGGCTGGTTCACCTCCCTCACCCCCGTGCTGCTGCGCGTGCCCTCCCACGGCTCTCCTGGCGAGAGCCTGCGCTCCGTGCGCGACTCGCTTCGCCGTCTGCCCCACCAGGGCCTCGGCTTTGGCCTGTTGAAGTGGCTGGGACCGGACGCCCTCGCCCAGCCCCTGCGCGCGCTGCCCGGCGCTCCCGTCCTCTTCAACTACCTCGGTCAGCTCGACACGTCCGCCGCCACCAGCGCCCTCTTCGCCCTCACCGACGAGGACACCGGCCCCAGCTCCGACCCCTCCTCGCCGCGTGACTACCTCCTCGAGGTGAACGGCTCCGTCCTCGGCGGCAGCCTGCGGGTGCGCTTCGGCTACAGCAGCCACCTGCACACCGCGGCCACGATGGAGCGGCTCGCCCAGCGCTTCCTCCTCCACCTGCGCACCCTCGTCTCCCAGCGCCACTCCGCGGACGCTCGCCGCTTCTCCCCTGGCGACTTCCCACTGGCCCACCTCTCCCCGGAGTCGCTCGATACACTGCTGCGTCAGGCCGGTCCGGATGTGCAGGACCTCTACCCGCTCTCGCCAGTGCAGCAGGGACTGCTCTTCCACGCGCTGCTCTCGCCCGAGTCCGGCGCCTACTTCGAGCAGCTCTCCTGGACGATGCAAGGGCTGCTGGACATAGACGCCTTCCGCCGAGCCTGGCAGGTCAGCCTGGAACACCACGCCCCCCTGCGCACCAGCTTCCATTGGAAGGGCCTGGAGTCCCCGCTTCAGGTGGTGCATGCCCGCGCTGAGCTGCCGATCGATCTGCTCGACTGGCGCGAGCTGTCCGCCGCCGAGCAGCACGCCCGTTTCCAGCGGCTCGAGGAGGAGGACAGGCAGCGCGGTTTCGAACTCGACCGCGCGCCCCTCACGCGCCTGACGGTGGTGCGCCTGGCGGAGGACGCCTGGCGCCTGCTGTGGAGCCACCACCACCTGCTGTTGGATGGCTGGAGCCTTGGCGTGCTCCTCGAGGACGTCTTCACCCTCTACGACAGCTTCCGCGCGGGTGACTCCGCTCCCCCTTCCTCGCGCCCGCCCTTCCGCGACTACATCGCCTGGCTGCGGCGCCGCGACGACTCCGCGGACGAGGCCTTCTGGCGCACCACCCTGGAAGGCTTCTCCGCACCCACGCCGCTGCCCGCCGACACACACGCGGCTCCGCCCGCGGGACAGGCCTCCACCCAGCGCACCCAGGAAGCCGTACTGTCTGCCGAGGACACCGCTCTCCTGCTGGCCGCCGCCCGCGGCCACCAGCTCACCCTGAATACGCTCGCACTGGCCTCGTGGGCGCTCGTCCTCTCCCGCTACAGCGGCGAGCAGGACGTGCTCTTCGGCACCACCGTGGCCGGTAGACCCTCGGAGCTGCCCGGCGTCGAGTCGATGGTGGGCCTCTTCATCAACACACTGCCCGCTCGCGTCCGGGTTCCCTCCGCCTCCTCGCCTCTGCGGCCCTGGCTCCAGGAGGTGCAGGCGCACCAACTCCAGTCCCGCCAGCATGAGCAGTTGCCCCTCGTCCAGGTGCAGGCGCTCACCACGCTGCCGCGCGGCACGCCGCTCTTCGAGTCCCTGCTCGTCGTCGAGAACTATCCCCTCGACGCCTCCCTCCAGCAGCGCTCCGCCCTGACCGTCCGGGACGTCTCCTCCTTCGAGCGCACCAACTACCCGCTCACCCTCGCCGTCCTTCCCGGTGAGTCGCTCCGACTGAGGATCGCCTACGAGCAGCCCCGCTTCGAGCCGGACGCCATGGAGCGACTGCTGGGGCACTGGAAGCAGGCCCTCCTCGCCCTCTCGGCCCCTGGCGCCGAGCGCCTCTCCGACGTCTCCCTCCTCTCCGAGTCCGAGCGCCACCAGGTGCTGCTCGAGTTCAACCAG
>QKJM01000788.1 GCA_003249315.1 Archangium sp. | reverse complement strand
AGGCGCCCTACTTCCTCGGCGGCCTCCTCTTCACCTTTCCGCTGCTCCTCCGACACGGCCAGAGCCCCTTGCGGGTGGGAATCGGCGTCCTCATCGGCTTCGCCTTCGGACTGGTGCTGTCCATTCCCGTGGGAATCAAGCTCGAGCAGCTCATGATGCCCCACGTGCTCGAGGCCCGGGCCGACCTGCGGGAGCGTGTACAAGGCCGAGGCCTCTTCTGGCCGCGCCAGCGCTGGTACCTGCCCTACGTGTCCGCGGCCTCGCTGACCACCTCGCTGCTGGTCGCCGGGCTGGTGCTCGCCCTCCAGACAAAGGATCTCCGCGACGCCCGGATGCTGGCCATCCGCGAGGATCCGACCCTCTCTCCGGCCCAGGCCGAGCTGGCCGCCGCGCAGGTGAGGGACTTCAGCGACACCCTTCTCTCTTCCATGGCCCCTCCCCTGCTCGCGCTGGGGGCCTTCATCCTGCTGGTGCCCTCGCTCTCCGCGTGGATGCTGGCACGCCGTCAGGCCCAGGCCGCCGCGGCGGTGCAGGCCTCCCTCGAGGGGCTGGCCAACGGCGCTCCCTTCACTCCCCGCTGGGCCTCCACCGATGAGATCGGCGACCTCTCCGCGGGCATGGTCTCCGTGCTCGAGCGGCTCGAGGAGCTCCCCGTCCTCCTCCAGGACTCGACCCGTCGGCTGCTCGAATCGAGCATCGCCCTGAGCACCGCCTTCCACCAGCAGCGCCAGAGCCTCGCCGAGCAGGCCTCCGCGCTCCAGGAGGCCCATGTCACCTCGGAGGAGATTCGCGCCACCTCCATGCTCGCCTCCCGCCGCGCCGACAGCGTGCTCAGCGTGGCCGCCCATGCGGAGCAGCTCGGACACAACGGGGAGGCCGCCATCGAGCGGACGCTCGAAGGCCTCAACACCATCCGGAGCTTCGTCCAAGGCATCCACCAGAAGGTGCTGCGGTTGCAGGAGAGCGCCGCGCAGATCGCCAGCATCACCGTCACGGTGAAGGACCTGGCGGACCAATCCAACCTCCTGGCGCTCAACGCCTCCATCGAGGCCGCCCGCTCCGGCGAGGACGGCGCGGGCTTCGCCGTGGTCGCCCGGGAGATCCGCAAGCTGGCCGATCAATCCATCCGGGAGACGGGGCAGATCCGAAAGAGCCTGCAGGACATCATCCACGCCATCCGGGACGTGGCCACCATGGGCGAGCAGGGTGCCCGGCAGGTGGAGGGCGGTCTGGAGATGGTGCGCTCGTCGGGAGACAACCTGCGGGAGATGTCCGTCATCATCCGGGACAACGCCGCGGCCGTACGGCAGATCGCCACCGCGGTGAACCAGCAGAACGCGGGCTTCACGCAGATCTTCACCGCCATCGCCCAGCTCTCCACCGGCATGGACGAGACGGTGCATCGGCTGGACACGACCATGACCGCCGCGCAGACGCTGCAGTCCGTCACGCAGGAGGTGACGGCGATTTCCCGGAGGTACCGGATGAAGGAGCCCACGGAAGAGGGCCCTCCGGAGCTATAGCGGCGAGTCGAGGAAGTCGGGCCGGAACTCCGTCACCTGTCCACCGCTGAAGGACAGGCGCCCGCCCACGGGGGGCTGATCGTCGTTGAGCACGTACCCGAAGTCGAAGCGGAAGGGGAAGGTGTTGAACTGGGGGAAGAGCAGCCGCAGCCCCACGCCCACCGAGTGTACGAAGCGCGGTCGCTGCTCGAAGGCCGAGCCCGAGTCGAGGAAGAGCACGCCCCCCAGGTGGACGGTGTGGAGGATGAGCGGCGGGGTGCGGTACTCCAGGTTGAACAGGGCCATGCGGTGCCCCGAGTACGCCTCCGGCCAGGCTCCGCGCAGCCCGTTGCCCCCGCCGAGCAACAGCACGCGCTCGTCCAGGTCGTCGATGTTCACGTCCAGCAGCGCGCGCGCCACGAAGCGCCCGCCCAGCACGCGCGGGGACACCTGCTGCACCTCCACCGCCCAGCGCCGGTTCGTCCACCGGCCCTCGTCCAGCGCCCGACGCACGGCCGCGGCGGCGGCCAGGGTGGTGAGGGAGTCGCCCAGGCGCAGCCGGTAACGGGCGGTGACGCCCAGCTCGGCGAAGTGCGACGCTGTGGGCAGCAGCCGGGGCGCGTAGCGCAGCGTGACGCCCACCGAGTGCCCCACCTGGAAGTCCTCGGACAGGGCGTAGGAGTCCACGTCGCGCAGCACCTCGTAGCGCGTCTCCCAGGCCCGCATGTAGGCGGAGAGGTAGGTGGCGTCTTCGCTCCGCGGTAGGTGGGTGTCCCGCAGCCACGCGCGTCGGGACTCGTCGAGCGCGGCCTCCGCGGGCGCCCCGTAGCGCCGGTGGTACGCACCCAGCCCCATGCTCACGTCCAGCTTGTACCGTATGCCCCAGGAGCGCTGGTACACCGCGCTCCCGTACAGCTCCCGCGCGTCGTACACATAGGGCACCTGTCCCCCCTCCGGGTGCGGCAGCGCCCACACCTCCGCGCCCCGGTAGATGCGCACGCGCTGCACCCGCCACGAGGCGCTCGTCTGCATGCCCCAGGGCGTCGCCAGCGAGTAGAGGGGCCTCCACAGCACCACCCCTCCCCTCGAGCCCTCCAGTCTCCCGCTCTCCCGCCCCAGGATGAGCGAGGCCGACTCGCTGAGCGACCAGCGACTCCCCCCCAGCCGGCGGTCCACGTACGACTGCCCCAGGCTCAGCGTGTCCAGCCGCAACAGCAGATCCACCGCCAGCTTCTTGTCCTGCCCGAGGAAGTTCTGCTCCGTCGCCTGCAGCCGGAGGTACTGCAGCAACGAGCCCACCGCCTGGTAGTCCTGGTTGAGCCGCAGCGACCACAGGTCCTTCGTCACCACCATCAACGACACCGTGTCCGGCTCGGAGCCCCGCACCGGCACCACGCGCACCACCGCGAAGATGCCCAGCCGCCGCAGGTTGCGCGCCGACTCCAGGGCCAGCGCCTCCTCGTAGGGCTGTCCCGGCTTCAGCAGCACCTCGCGACGGATGACCGCCTCACGGGTGCGTACATGCACCAGGTTGAGCAACAGCGGGTAGGGATCGCTCGGCGCCACCACATCCTCGGCCGCCACCAGCACCGCCTCCAGCCGCTTGCCCTCGGGCACCCGCTCCACCGGACGGCCATGCCAGGCCAGCCCCCACTGCACGAGCGCCTCCTCGTAGCCCTCCTGCGAGGACTCGGGGGGAGGAGAGGCCGCCGCCAGCAGCGGCGCCACCATCAGGGCCAGCCAGGCGCGTGACACGGCGACATCCTGACATGCTCCCTCGCCCCGGTCATACGGTAGTGCACAGCTCGCGCCTCCCCGGAGGCGAGGGTGGTTTCCAGGATGCGCCCGGAAGCGGGAGACTCGGCGCCACCATCGAGATGGACCCGCAACGTCCGGCGACAACGTGAAGATTCTCCTGGTAGAGGACAACGAGGACATCCGCGAAGGGTTGACCGACCTGCTGGAGAGCGAGGGCTACTCGGTCTCCAGCACCGGCTCCGCCGAGGACGGGCTCGCCCGCCTGCGGCAGGAATCCTTCCACCTGGTCATCACCGACTACATGCTGCCCGGCCAGAGCGGCGAATGGATGCTGGAGCAGGCCGCGCGCGAGCAACGGCTGCACGGCATATGCGCGGTGATGATCACCGCCCACCCCCGGGTGCAACCCCCGAACGGGGTGCGCCTGCTCCACAAGCCGCTGGACATCGACAGCTTCCTGCGCGTGGTGGACGAGTCACTCACCCACCTGCGCACCCTCGCGCCATAGCGGGCGGAGAGCAGGGAACTCCCGTCCCAGACGACGCATCGCGGCAGTCAAGCGCGCCATGAGTGTCTGTCTCCCACATGACGGCTCCTCCACCCGGTTCGTCATACCGAAGACCACGGTGTACGTCCCATCCGTATCGTAGGTTTCCGAAGTCGGGTGGAGGGGTGCTAGCATACGAGACAGGTCATCTTGCACCGCCCCCCCGAGGGCGGCGGGGGAGTCCATGGTAACGAGTGGTGCCCAGACCCAGGGCGCACCAGCCGAGGTGATGGATCCGCTCATCGGGCGGGTACTCAACGACCGCTTCCGCATCGTGGAGGCTCTCGGCTCGGGCGGCATGGGACGGGTGTACAAGGCCGTGCAGGCCCCGCTGGACCGGCCTGTGGCGCTGAAGGTCCTCAACCCCCAGTACAGCGAGGGGAAGGATCCGGGCTTCCAGAAGCGCTTCTTCCTGGAGGCAGCCGTCACCGCCAGGCTGCGCCACCCCAACACCGTCACCATCATCGACTACGGCAAGACGGACGACAGCATCTTCTACATCGCCATGGAGTACCTGGAGGGGCAGACGCTCGCACAGCTCCTCACCCAGCACGGGCCCATGCCGTGGGAGCGGGTGCTGAACATCGGCCAGCAGGTGGCCCGCTCGCTGCGAGAGGCCCACAAGGAGGGCCTCATCCACAGGGATCTCAAGCCCGCCAACATCATGGTGCTGGATCAGGAGACGGACCATGACCTGGCGAAGGTGCTGGACTTCGGCCTGGTGAAGTCCTTCCTGCCGGACCAGGGCGGCCTGCCCAACGAGACCGAGCTCACCCAGGCGGGCGTCATCCTCGGCTCGCCGCAGTACATGGCACCCGAGCAGGCCCGCAACGTGTCCGACCCGCGAAGTGACGTGTACTCGCTGGGCGTGGTGCTCTACCAGATGTTGACGGGGCGCCCGCCCTTCCAGGCGCAGCAGAGCATCGACGTCATCTTCAAGCACCTCAACGAGGCTCCCCCCATCTTCAGCGCGGTGCGTCCCGGCCAGGACGTGCCCCAGGAGGTGGAGGCGCTGGTGATGAAGTGCCTGGCCAAGCGCCCCGATGAGCGCTTCCAGTCCATGGACGAGGTGCTGGAGGCCATGCGCCGCGCCGCCGCGTCCGCGGGGCTGAGCGGACTGTTCTCCGGCCCGCGCACCGGCCTCAACTCCCTCAGCGGCTCCTACTCCGGCCCGCGGTCGCTGGAGAGTTCGTCCGGCGCCAGCACCGTGGCCCTGGACATCGCCGTGGAGGAGGAGGTGCCCGCGCGCGCCTCGGCCCGGCGCGCCCTGCCCGTGGCCCTCTTCGGAGGCTCGCTGCTGCTGGGCGTGACCGTGGCGGCGGTGATGGCCCTGCGCTCCGCCGAGCCCACGACTCCCGTCACCGAGGAGCCTCCCCCCACCTCCATGGCGGCCCCGGCGGACGACATCCCCTCCTCGCCTGGCGCGCAGCCTCCCGCGCCCACCCCTCTCCCCGCTCCCGAGGCCGCTCCGTCCGCCGTCGCCGCGCCCGAGAAGTCCGAGGCCGCTCCCGCGCCCCCCCCGAAGGCCCCCTCGGCGCCCACCCGGACGAGGGAGAAGAGGCGCTCCAGCCCTCGTCCCGCGGTGGAGACGGACACCTCCGGCTACAAGGAAGACCCCTACTGAGATGAGCCCGAGAGCCTTGAAGCGAGCAGGCGCCGTCGCGCTGTGCCTGTACGCGAGTGGCGCGCTGGCTGACGCGCGGCTGGAGGCCCGTCGTCACTTCCGCCAGGGCATGAGCCTCATTGCCCGGGAGAAGTACGACCAGGGCATCGCCGAACTCGAGCAGGCGTACGCCATCAAGCCGCACCCCAACGTCCTCTACAACATTGCCCGCGCGTACCAGGACGCGGGCCGGGCGAACGAGGCGGTGGAGTACTACCGGCGCTACCTGGCCACCCAGCCGCCGGACGCCATTCCGGTGCAGGCCACGCTGGCACTCCTGGAGGAGTCGCTGCGGGCTCCCGAGCCGGAGAAGCCGGAGGAAGCGAAAGGCGCACAGAAGCCCGAGCTCCCCCCCATGCCGGCCGCGCCCGGCCCCGAGTCGGCGAAGGCGCTGGCCGTGCTGCTGGAGCGGCTGGAGAAGGCCGTCGCCCGCGCCGAGGCCCTGCCCGTCACGCCGGTCGCGGCCAACACCGCCCCGGC
>QKJM01000727.1 GCA_003249315.1 Archangium sp. | reverse complement strand
GCCAGGGCCGTGGCCTTCCACGAGCTCCCCCCGGAGAAGGCCCAGGAGGCCGCCGGCAACGAGATCGCCGCCCTGTGGGCCCTGGGGCGGGTGCTCCCTGACCGCATCGACGAGGAGACCCGCACCCTCTACGAGACCCTGGAGCTGCCCCTCACCCGCGTCCTGGCGCGGCTGGAGACCACGGGCATCCTCCTGGACCGCGAGGTCCTGGCGACCCTGGAGGGCGTCGTGGGCAAGGCCATGCTGGAGCTCGAGGAGAAGGTCCGCGCCGAGGCAGGGTACGACCTCAACCTCAACTCCCCCAAGCAGCTGCAGAAATTCCTCTTCGAGGAGCAGGGCGTGGTGCCCCTCAAGAAGACCAAGACGGGCTTCTCCACCGACGCGGAGACCCTGGAGATCCTGGCCGAGCACTACGAGGCCGCGCGCTGGATCCACGAGTACCGGGTCTACGCCAAGCTCCTGGGCACCTACATCACGGCCCTGCCTAAAATGATCCACGCGGGCACGGGGCGGGTGCACACCCACTTCAACCAGGCGGTAGCCGCCACGGGGCGCCTCTCCTCCTCAGACCCCAACCTGCAGAACATCCCCATCCGCACGGAGATCGGCCGCAGGATCCGCGAGGCCTTCGTGGCTCCGCCGGGATGCAGGCTCGTCTCCCTGGACTACTCCCAGATCGAGCTGCGGGTCCTGGCCCACCTGAGCGGCGACGCGAACCTCATCGCCGCCTTCGCCGAGGACCGCGACATCCACACGGCCACGGCGGCGGAGATCTTCGGCGTGGAGCCCGAGGCCGTCGAGCGAGACATGCGGCGGCTGGCCAAGGCCGTGAACTTCGGCGTGGTCTACGGGCAGACAGCCTTCGGCCTGTCACGGACCATCCACATCCCCATGGGCGAAGCCCAGCGGTACATCGACGCGTACTTCGAGCGCTATCCCGGCATCAAGACCTATATGGACAACGTGATCCTGAGCGTGAAGCTCCACGGGTACGCAAGGACCATGATGGGCCGCCGACGCCCCTTGAACCTCAACGACCGCGCCACCCGCGCCGCCGTGGAGCGCATGGCCCAGAACACCCCCATCCAGGGGACGGCCGCCGACATCCTGAAACTGGCCATGATCCGGGCCATGGAGACCGTGGATCACGACTGGCCCGAGGTGCGCATGGTGCTCACGGTCCACGACGAGCTGGTCTTCGAGGTCCCCGAGGGACAGGTCGACGCCTTCGGGCCCGCCATGCGGTCGGTTATGGAGGAGGTGGTCGCCCTGGACGTGCCCCTCAAGGTCGAGTGGGGCGCAAGCCTCAACTGGGCCGAGGCGCACTGACTGACCGGACGAGATGTGCAGGAGCAGGGGTCTAGAACTGATGCTCACCGGCTTCGACGCCGCCACACCGGATCATCTCCGGGGAGCAATACTCCGCCGTGCAGGTGTAACACTCCTCGGTCTCGGGCTGATAGCAGGGGAGGGCGCAGTACGCCGCGCAGCACTGACCATAGGCGCCCCAGCAGGCGGCGCACTCGAAGGAGAAGCCGAACCGCTCGACGCACATGATGTTGCCGGCCTGGCCGGTCGCTTCGCGGACTGCCTCCGTGGTGCACTCCGAGACCATGAGATCCGTGTTGACGTCCTCGCCGTCGATGATCGCCAGATCGGCCTCGTTCACACAGGCGTCCGTAAGGGTCGTCGTGTCCATGTCGTAGTCGTTGGTGTTGTTGACGTTGTTCGTGTTGTTGGTGCTCGTGGTGTTGTTGACGTTGTTGGTGCTCGTGGTGTTGTTGACGTTGCTCGTATTGTTGACGTTGTTGACGTTGTTCGCGTTGTTCGCTTCCGTCGTGGAATCGTCACAGGCAGCGGCGAGGACAAGAATGAGAAGGGCACCGGTCGAAAATTTCAGGAAGCGTGTCATACATATCTCCTATGGGGTTTGGGTACGGGGCACCTCTTAGCAGAAAATGGAAATGGTTTCCAACGAAAAGCAAGGACCGGCCCGACCAAGGGGAAAACGCTGGAAATAGCTCGCGAGATATGATTTCTACGGTGGATGGAGGGATCAATGAACTCATCCGTTCACACACACCTCGAGGACGCACGAGGCGACACGCCGCAGGGTCCCCATGGCCAAGGAGCGGTGCTGCGGCCTGCCCCCTGCCAAAGGCCGCCACGGTCGTTCCCCGGCCCCGCCTCGCCGGCGAGGATCCTCCTCACGCTGGTCTTGACCCTGACCGCCGCCGGCTGCGACGTCTTCGGCGGCACGCCGGTCCGCGGGCGCCTGTCCCGCATGAAGCGCTCCCCCCACTGGCACGACGGCCTCTTCTGGAACCTGGAAGCACCGCGGAAGATCAAGGGACGCTGGAAGACCATCTTCCGCATTCTCTCCGGGAGCAGGCGGCGCACCCCGGAGCGGCCGCTCCCGGTGTCCAGACCATCCCTCAAGGCATTCAATGAGGTCCCCTACCCCTTCCGCCACCTGTGGCTGGGCCACTCGACCCACCTCATCGAGATGGACGGCGTGCGCATCCTCACGGATCCGGTCCTGGGGACCTACGCCTCTCCCGTGGCGGGCATCATGCGCCGCTTTCTGCCCCCGCCCCTCACCCGGGCGCAGCTGCCGCCCATGGACGTCATCGCCATCACCCACGACCACTACGATCATCTGGAGATGGACACCGTGCGCTTTTTCGCCCGCAAGCCCGTGATCTTCGTGGTCCCCCTGGGTGTGGGCGCCCACCTGGAGCGCTGGGGCGTGCCGGCCCGCCGCATCCGTGAGCTGGACTGGTGGCAGTCCACCCGGGTGCGCCGCGTCACCATCACCCTCGCACCCTCACGCCACTTCTCGGGGCGCAGCCTCACGGGCCGCAACACCACCCTCTGGGGCTCCTACGCCTTCGTCGGTCCCACCCGCCGGGTCTACACAAGCGGCGACGGTGGCTACGGGCGCCACTTCAAGGCCATCGGCCGTCGCCTGGGTCCCTTCGACCTGGCCCTCATGGACATCGGCGCCTACCACGAGGCGTGGCCCGACATCCACATGACCCCCGAGCAGGCCGTGCGCGCCTTCGCCGACGTGCGGGGCCGACTGCTGGTGCCCGGGCACTTCAGCACCTTCGCCCTCTCCACCCACGCCTGGGACGAGCCGGCCGAGCGCTTCGTCAAGGCCGCCAGGGCGGCCCGCATCCGCTACGCCACCCCCAAAGCTGGGCAGTTCGTCCGCCCCGACGATCCCCTGCCCGCCGCCCCCTGGTGGCGACCGACTCCGCCCTCGAAACCAAAGCGGGGACCGGCCCGAAGCACGCCCCCCAAGGGTGACTGAACATTTGACACCCCGCGGGATACGTGGTCTAAACGGGGGGCAACCGGCGGGCGACGCCCGTCACCCTCTTTGACGAAGCGAGATTCCATGGAACAGTACTTCGATCCCAGAACGAACTATCAGACCAGCAGGGACTCCATCGGCTACGTGAGCCGCAAAGTCGCCACCCAGGCGGATTATGACCGGATCGGCTTCATGTCCGGCCTGGAGGTGCACCAGCAGGTCAAGACCCAGAGCAAGCTGTTCTGCCGCTGCCCGGCGGGCGTGTACACCAGGGGCGACGACTACGACGCCGAGGTGATCCGCCACATGCGCCCCACCCTGAGCGAGCTCGGGGAGTACGACGGCACGGCCCTCATGGAGTTCAAGACCCGCAAGAACATCATCTACCACATGAAGCACGGCACCACGTGCACCTACGAGACCGACGACACGCCGCCCTTCCCCATCGACCGGGAGGCCCTGCAGAAGGCCCTGGCCATCTCGCTTCTGTGCAAGCTCAACATCGTGGGCGAGGTGCACATCACCCGCAAGCAGTACCTGGACGGCTCCATCCCCACGGGCTTCCAGCGCACGGCCATCCTGGGCGTCGAGGGCGAGCTCCAGCTCACGAACAAGCGCGTGGGCCTCATCCAGCTCAGCATCGAGGAGGACTCCTGCCGGGAGATCTCCGACATCGGCCACAACCGCGTGTACAAGACCGACCGGCTGGGCATGCCCCTCATCGAGACCGTCACCTATCCCGACTTCTCGAACCCCGAGGAGGTGCGCGAGGGGTGTGACTACATCCGCTTCCTCAACCGCTCCACGGGCTTCGTGCGCACGGGCATGGGCGCCGGCCGCCAGGACGTCAACGTCTCCTGCCGCGGCGGCACCCGCGTGGAGCTCAAGGGCGTGGCCCACACCAAGTGGATCCCCGAGCTGTGCCACAACGAGGCCTTCCGCCAGTGGGCCCTCCTCAGGATCCGCAAGCTCCTGAGCGAGCGCATCGCCGATCAGGCGGCCTGGGACATCGAGCACGTGCGTCTCAAGACCAAAATGTTCCGTGGCAACGCCGCCTTCGACGGCTCCCATCTGGGCCGCCACCAGCTCGTGGCGGTGCGGCTGCCCCGCTTCCAGGGCATCCTCTCCCACTTCACCCAGCCCGGACAGGTCTTCGGCGACGAGCTCAGCCAGCGCCTCAGGGTCATCGCCTGTCTGGACCAGCCCAACATGACCCACTCCGAAGCCCTGGAGCCCATCCTCTCGGAGCTGGAGATCGCCGGTGTCATGGCCCGCCTGGGCGCCTCCGAGGACGACGACGCCTTCCTCATCTTCGATGCCCCCGAGGAGGACATTCCCACGGCGCTCGAGACCATCGCGGAGCGCTGCCGCATGGCCTTCGAGGGCGTGCCCAACGAGACCCGCAAGTCCCTGCCCGGCGGCACCTCCATCTTCGAGCGCGTGCTCCCCGGCGCCGACCGCATGTACCCCGACACGGACTCCAAGCCCATCCCGCTGGACTCCGAGGAGATCGAGCGCATCCGCGGGACCCTCCCCGACGACGTGGTCGACCGCATCGCCCGCATGCGCGACTGGGGCCTGCCCTCGTCGCTGTACACCTGGATCCTGCGCAAGAACCTCTACCCGCTGCTCGCCCGCCTGATCGACGAGCTGGACGTGCCGCCCATGCTGGCCGGCAAGTTCCTGGGCCAGCGCCTCAAGTGGGTCCAGGGGCACATCCAGAGCGCCGCCCCCTTCGACTACGGCACCCTCTTCGACCTCTTCGCCTTCCTCAAGGCGGAGGGCATCGAGTGCGAGCTGGCCTTCGACATGCTCGGCGAGTTCTACTCCCACCCGAAGATGGACTTCCAGTCGGTCCTTGACAGCATCGGCTTCAAGAAGGTCTCCGCCGACGCCATCCTGGCCCAGATCCCCTTCTTCAAGCAGAAGTTCGTCTCCGTGGGGAGAAAGCAGGACAACCGCACCCGCAAACTGTGGATCATGGGGCAGCTTCGCCGCTCCGCCATCGGCAACATCGACCTCAGTGAGCTCGCCTCGGCGATCAACTCCTGAACCTGAAAAGGGATATAGGCATGGACGACCTGTTTCAAGGCTACAAAGGACAAGCGCTGGAGCTGCTCAAGACCTACAACGTGCGCGTGTGGGGCCAGGCCGAGGTGGAGACCTCCCGGGGCACCTTCAAGGGCACCATCCTCCCCCGCTCCGAGAACGACGACGACAAGCACATCGTCATGAAGATCCCCACGGGGTACAACATCGGCCTCGACGTGGCCACCATCACCGGCATGGTGGAGACGGGCTACAAGAAGGCCAACTACGCCATCCCCCAGAAGCAGTTCCCCAGCACCCCGGGGCTGCCCCACGTGAAGCTCTTCGGCACCGGCGGCACCATCGCGTCGCGCCTCGACTACCGCACGGGCGCCGTCATCCCCGCCTTCTCCCCAGGGGAGCTCTACGGCGCCGTCCCGGAGCTGGCCGACATCTGCAACCTCGACACCGAGAAGGTGTTCGCCGTCTTCTCCGAGAACATGGGGCCCAGGCAGTACATGGCCCTCGCGAGCGCCATCGGCCGGGAGATCGAGAACGGCATCGACGGCATCGTGATCGGCCACGGCACCGACACCCTCCACCACACGGCGGC
>QKJM01000270.1 GCA_003249315.1 Archangium sp. | reverse complement strand
AGCGCGCGGGCCATGAGGGCGGCGAGTGCCGCGCCGAGAGCGAGTCCCTCGCGGGTGGGGCGACGCGCCGCGGCCGTGAGGGCGAGGGTGAGCAACGCCAGGCGGAGAAGGGCTCCTGGCAGGCCGAAATCCAGCAGCCACTCCAGCACGTCCCCGTGGACATGATCCTGGAGAGCGGCGAAGGGACGCTCGGCCTCAGTGGCGTGAGGGCTGGCCCAGTGTCGGGCCTCCCAATCGGGCCAGCGGAGGACGACGGATCCCGGGCCTCCTCCCAGCAGCGGCGCATCGGCCACGTGGGGCGCCGCCACGCGCCACAGGTAGAGGCGTCCGGCGAGGACTCGCGTGGGAGCGCGCTCGGAGACCCCCAGCGCGACGAGGCCCAGCACGAGTCCGAGCCCCAGGGCCGCCCAGCGTGCCCTCGCGAGGTGCCGCCACGCGAAGACGCCGGCCGCCGCGAGCGACAGCACGCTGCCCCAGGAGGCGCAGGCGGCCAGGGCGATCGCCTGCGGCACCAGCGAGAGCCAGCCGAGCCGAGTACGCGCTCCAAGGGCCGTCGCCACCAGGCTGGCGCCCAGGAGGGCCGCGACGAAGTCAGGGTTGCCCAGGGTGGCGAAGACGCGCATCCGGGAGCCCTCCAGGTCCGGCCGCAGGCCCACCAGGCGGAAGGGCTCCATCCCCAGTGCCTGTAAGGTGCCCACCAGGCCGACCAGCGTGCCGGCGATCATCACGCCTCCGAGGACGGCGCGGGGTGGGGGGACGCGCTGGAGGAGGGCCACCAGCAGCAGGGCCGCGGCGGCCTCCAGCCCCAGGCGGGAGAGCTCCGTATATCCGCCCCCCAGGCCCGACAGTCCCACGGAGGCCAGCCATGCGAAGCCCAGGGCGCGGGGAAGGGTAGCGGCCGGGCGCGGATCCACCACCGCGAGCACGAGGGCCACTCCCGCCCCGGCGGCCAGCACCAGCAGCTTGGCCGAGGAGAAGGGCGTCGGTCCGCCCGGCCATACCGCGAGGGCTATTGTCCCTAGCAGCACGGGCACGATCGCGTCGGCCGCCTTGCTCCAGGATGCTCCGCGACCCTCGGTGGCCTGGGGAACCGCGGGCCCCCCTTTGTACCCGTTGTCTATCGCGACACTCACACTGGAGACCCACCATAGCCGTTATTCCAGGAGGGTGTCCTGGCACGACGCCGGATGGGACGACAGCCATGGCCCGAGGGCCGGTGAGGGTGCAACCCGAGAGACGCCGCACCCTCACCCCGTCCCTCTCCCAAAGGGAGAGGGGATGTTTTTCAGCCCAGGATCAACTTTTCCAGCAGGGCCTTCTGCACGTGCATGCGGTTCTCGGCTTCGTCCCAGACCGCCGACTGTGGGCCGTCGATGACCCCGGCGCTGATCTCCTCGCCGCGGTGCGCCGGCAGGCAGTGCAGGACGATCGCCCCTGGCTTCGCCTTCGCCAGCAACGCCTCGTCGAGCTGGTAGCCCGCCAGATCCTTCATCCGCTTCGCGGACTCCTCCTCCTGGCCCATGCTCGTCCAGACGTCCGTCACCACCACGTCCGCGCCCTGTACGGCCTCGGCGGGGCTGGTCAGCACCTTCACTCGCCCACCCGCCTCGGCCAGCAGCGCGTCCGCCGGCCGGTAGCCTTCGGGGCACCCCAGTCGCAGATCGAAGCCGAAGAAGCGCGTGGCCTCCACGAACGAGCGGCCCATGTTGCTCGCGCAATCGCCCAGGAAGGCCAGCGTCTTGCCCGCCACGCTGCCCAGCCGCTCCTCCACCGTGAACAGGTCCGCCAGGATCTGCACCGGGTGCCCGCCCTCGCTCAGCCCGTTGATCACCGGCACCGTCGCTGCCTTCGCCAGCGTGTTCAGCCGATCATCACCGAAGGTGCGGAACATGATGCCGTCCGCGTAGCCCGAGATGACGCGCCCCGTGTCCTCCAGCGTCTCGCCTCGGGCGATCTGGCTGCCGCTCGAGGTGATCGTCGTCACCGTCCCGCCGAGCTGGTACATCGCCGCCTCGAAGGA
The DNA here is from genome assembly GCA_003249315.1 of Archangium sp. GTDB lineage: Bacteria > Myxococcota > Myxococcia > Myxococcales > Myxococcaceae > QKJM01. Next base: position 3,946 of record QKJM01000270.1, on the reverse strand, counting down.
CAGGTGCGTGCGCGTCGAGGACTTCTCGAAGATGAGCACGAGGTGCCGGCCGGCCAGCGTCGTCACCACCTCCCGTCGCTTACGGCTCTCCTTGAGCTCGCGCGCCCGGTCGAAGAGGCTCCGGTATTCGGCCTCGGTCATGTCGGCCAGGGTGAGGAAATCGCGCTTCACAGTGCTGCCTCCTGCAGGGAGAGGAACAGGGCCTCCAGTCGAGGGATGGATTGTGCCACCTCACGCGCGCGGGCGGCATGGGACTTCAGCTCGGCGATCTGCTTCTCCACCGATGTCGGGCCGGTGCCTCCGGTGTTGGCCTTGCGCTCCACCGCGCGACGGGGATCCGCGCTCTTCAGCACCTCCTCGTCGAAGCGCGGATCCACCGACTGGGCCAGCTCCAGCGTCACCTTCGCCAGCGGCAGGCCCTTCTCCTGGCACGCCCGCACCAGCGCGCCCACCGCCTTGTACGCCGTGCGGAAGGGCACGCCCTTGAGCGCCAGCGCCTCGGCCACGTCCGTGGCCTGCATGTAGTCCGACTCCACCGCCGCGAAGCACCGCTCGCGATCGAAATGCACCTTCCCCAGCGCCAGGTGCAGCATGGACAGCACGCTCGTCAGCAGCGGGCCCGTCTCCAGCACCACCTGCCGATCCTCCTGCAAGTCCCGGCTGTACCCGCCCGGCAGTCCCTTCGTCAGCACGGCGAGGTTGGTGAGGTTGCCCACCGCGCGCCCGGCCCTGCCGCGGATCAGCTCGAAGACGTCCGGGTTGCGCTTCTGCGGCATCATGCTCGAGCCGCATGCGATCTCCCCGTCCAGCCGGAGGAAGCCGAACTCGGGCGAGGCGAAGTCGTACATGTCCGTGGCCACGCGGCTGGCGTGCAGCAGCGCGCGCATGGCCGCGTAGGCGAAGTCCATGGCGAAGTCGCGATCGCCCACCGTGTCCAGCCCGTTGAGCGTCAGCCGGGGGAAGCGCAGCAGCTCGCGCGTCACCTCGCGATCGATCGGCAACGAGGTGCCTCCGATGGCGCCCACGCCCAGCGGCAGCGCGGAGGCCTGCTCCAGCACGAAGCCCAGCGCCTCCACGTCCCGGGCGAACATGGCCCCGTAACCGCAGAGCTGGTACGCCAGGGAGATGGGCTGCGCCCGCTGCCGGTGCGTGTACGAGGGGAGGAGCGTCTCCCGCTCCGCCTCCGCGCGCGCGGCCAGCCCCTCCATCAGCGTGGCCAGCACCTCGAGGGCCTCGGCCACCTTCTCGCGGACGTGCAGGTGTAGATCCAACGCGACCTGGTCATTGCGCGAGCGGGCGGTGTGCAGCAGGCCGGCGCGCTCCCCGAGGACCCGGGTGAGCTCGGCCTCCACCGCCATGTGGACGTCCTCCTCGTCCGCGAGGGTGAGCGTACCGGCCTCGGCGGCCTTCCAGATGGCCACGAGCTGCTCGCGGATGGCCCGCGCGTCCTCGGAGGGGATGATGCCCGTCCGGGTCAGCATGGTGAGATGGGCGATGCTGCCGACCAGATCCTCCCGGAGGAGGGCCTTGTCGAGCGCCAGCGAGCTGGAGAAGGCCAGCACCTCGGGCAGCAGGCCGGGGCCTCCGGAGGCGGCCGTCTTGGCAATCATCACGACAGTTCTTCCTTTCCAAACAATGACTTCAACTTCCCGGACAGCGTGCGTGCCGACTTCCCCCGCACCGGGGTGACGAAGATGGTGTCATCTCCGGCGATCGTCCCCAGAAGCTCGGGAAGTCGGGCTTGATCGATGGCGGCGGCCACCACGGGCGCGGAGCCCGGACGGGTGCGCATTACCACCAGCAGCTCATTGTCATCCACCGTGAGGATCATGTCGCCCAGCTCGTGCAGCCAGGAGTCGCTCGCGGGAGGGGGCGCGTTCTCCAGTCCATAGACGGTGCCGCCCTCGGGCAGGGACACCCTCATGGCACCGAGCTGGGCGAGATCCCTCGAGAGGGTGGCCTGGGTGACGTCGTAGCCCTCGCGGGCCAGGATCTGTCCCAGCTCCTCCTGGGTGGACACGGCCTGGGTGCGGATGATCCGACGGATGGCTTCCTGGCGCGCCGTCTTGTTCACGTACCAACCTCCACGGGCTCAGCGGGTGACGAGCGTCCCCACACCCTTGTCGGTGAAGAGCTCGGCGATGAGGCTGTGCGGCACCCGCCCGTCGATGACGTGGATGCGCTCCACGCCCCCCATCAACCCTCGCAGCACCATGCGCGCCCGCGCCTGCATGCCCCCGCTGAAGGCCCCCGCCTCCAGGTGGGCCTTCAGCTCCTCTGCCGTCAGCTCGGAGAAGAACTCCTCGCCCCGGAGGATGCCCGGTGCGTCGTGGAGGAAGATGAGCTTGTGGGCCCCGAGCGCGGTGGCGACCTCGGCGGCCACCGCGTCCGAGCCGATGTCGTGCGTCTGCCCATCGTCGCCCAGCCCCACCGGGGAGATGACGGGCACGTAGCCCTGGGTCAGCAGCATCTCCAGGAACTCGTGGTTGACGCGGGTGACCTCGGCGTCCTGGCCCTGCTGTCGGCGCGCGCGCAGCAGGCCTCCGTCCTTGCCGGACAGGCCCACCGCGCGATCTCCCGCCAGGTTGAGCAGGGTGACGAGCTCCGTGTTGACGGAGCCGGTCATCACCATCTCCACCACCTTGAGGCCGGAGGCGTCGGTGACTCGAGCGCCCTCCTGCCGAAGGCCGAGCTTGTCCAGCGTGCGCGTCAGCTCCGGCCCGCCGCCGTGAACGACGATCGGCTGGAGGCCCGCAGAGCGCAGCAGCTCGATGTCGCGGCAGAAGGACTGCTTGAGCGACTCCTTCACCATGGCCGCGCCGCCGTAGCGGATGACGCAGCGCTTGCCGCGGAAGCGGGAGATGTAGGAGAGCGCCTCGACGAGCAGCTTCGTCTTGAACGCGGGGCTGTAGTTGGCCAGCCGATCGTCCTTGCCCACGCCGCCGTCGGGTCGCGGGACGATGAGCGAGGTGTAGTCCGCGTTGATCTTCACGTAGTCGTACGAGAGATCGCACCCCCAGGCCATGCCCGAGGCGGGGCCGGCGTCGAGGTGTACCTCCACGCGGATCTCGGGCTCGCGCATGCGCGTCTTGAGCAGGGCGGGATCGTACTCGAGCGGCTGGCCCTGGTAGACGGAGATGCCCTGGATGCGGACGTGGGCGGGGTAGGGGTCCACCGGGTAGCCCTGGGTACCGGCGCGCGCGCCCACGGTGGAGAGCACGCGGCCCCAGTTGGGATCCGCCCCGAAGATGGCGGCCTTCACCAGCGTGGAGCCAGCCACCGCGCGGGCGAGATCCTGCGCGATGGCCTTGTCCGGCGCCCCCGTCACCTCCACCTCCAGCAGCTTCGAGGCGCCCTCTCCGTCCGCGGCGATGGTGCGGGCCATCTCGCGGCACAGATCCACCAGCGTGGCGGTGAAGAGCTCCAGCTCCGGGCCCGGATCGGTGATGGGGGTATTGCCGGCGCGTCCGTTGGCCAGCGCGTAGACGGTGTCGTTGGGGCTCATGTCCCCGTCCACCGTGAGGCTGTTGAAGCTGCCGGCCACCGCCTCGCGCAGGGCCGAGGTGAGCGGCCCCGGGTGGATGGCGCAGTCGGTGGTGACGACGGCGATCACCGTGGCCAGCGAGGGGTGCATCATCCCCGAGCCCTTGTAGATGGCGGAGATGAGGACGTCCCGTTCGCCGATGCGCACCGAGCGCCACGCCTGCTTGGGGCGCGTGTCGGTGGTCATGATGGCTTCGGAGGCCGCGTCCGGCTCGGGGCGGAGGGCGTCCTTGAGGGGGCCTAGCACCGAGACGATCTTGTGTACCGGCAGCTTGTGGCCGATGACGCCGGTGGAGGCGGACAGCACCGCGGAGGGGGAGAGGGAGAGGGTGCGAGCGGTCTCGTCCAGCAGGGTGCGCACGTCCTCGAGCCCGGCGGGGCCGGTGAGGGCATTGGCGTTGCC
>QKJM01000983.1 GCA_003249315.1 Archangium sp. | reverse complement strand
ACGTGTACCCCACCGCCTTGAGCTGGAGGCCGATGTACGGAGTTACACCAGCTACGAGGATGGTTGTCGCCAGAGCGCCCAAAGACTGGCCTTTCCCATACAGGGATTCCAGCAGGTCCGGGACACTGGTGACGCCAGCAGCCCTACAGTGCGCTACCATGCGTCGCAACAACCACGGTGCGACGAGAAAGACGAGCGTCGGACCAATATAGACCGGGAGAAATCCCATGCCCTGGGCAGCAGCGCGCCCAACGCTTCCGTAAAACGTCCAAGAGGTGCAGTACACGGCGAGAGAGAGGCTGTAGACCCAGGGATTGTCTACGGGGCTGCGGCCGCGGGCCCTGGCGCTGTCCGCAGCATACGCGATGGCGAAGAGCCCGAGGACATAGGTGAGCCCGAGGAGAGCGACCCAGAACGTGCGGATCACGGGTCCCTCCGGCGGGTAAGCAGCCAGGCGCCCACAACCAGGATCGTCCAGGCCGAAAAGAGGTACGCGGGAAATAGCGGTAGGCCGAACACCGTCGCGGGACGGCTGAAGGCGACCACCAGCGGGGAAAGGAGAAGGATCAAGCCCAGGACCAAGAGAGCTGCCAGACGCCTTACGGCGGTTCGTTCCATGGCCCGGTGGCGCCCTTCGTCAGAAGCGAGATGACTGCCAGCGCAGCAGGAGCATGCGGTCGCAGAAGGCCTTGGCCTCCCCCAAGGTAGCGATGCCGCGGGAGGCGAGGAGCTGGGTGAGCCTCAGGAGCACTGCCGCCGTCGCTCGGGCATCGCCCATGGACGTGTGCCGACCTTCCACCTGGATGCCCAACCTCTCCGCGATCGCGTCCAGGTTGTGTCCCTCGAAGTCCTTGTGGATGCCGTAGGAGAGGAACAGGGTGTCCAGGATCGGGTTCTCCAACTGCGGCATCCCCGCACGGGCTGCAGCCAGATCCAGGAATTTCTTGTCGAATGCCGCATTATGGGCCACCAGAATCGACGAGCCCACGTACTCGTAAAATCGAGGCAGCACTTCGACAAGGGTGGGCGCGGTCGCCACCATGGAGTCCTCAATCCCATGAAAACGAATGGACTCCTCCGGGATCGGACGACCCGGGTTGACCAGGGTGTGGAAGGTGTCCGCACTCTGCACTTTCCCCTGGCGCACACGAATGGCGCTGAGACTGACGATCTCGTCTCCTTGCGACGGTTGCAGCCCCGTCGTCTCGGTGTCGAAGACGACAAACTCGAGAGCCCCCAACGGGGTACGCAACAGCTCTTCCGCTTCCCGTGAAGGCCGCGGCAAGAAGAGGTCGAAGTCATAGAACTCCGGCTGCTCGTCGGCGATTCCTTCGGCCCCCACCGGCGGCACGTCACCGGCGCCCTTCACCAACCCCAAACGCACCTCGAACCCGCCTTCCTCCGTGGCGCGAGTCCAGAGCTCACCCCGATTGCGTCGAACAGCCTCCCCCAGGGGGATCGGGGCCTCGCCCTCGGGGCTCACCACCTGAGCGTCCAGATCCTCCAGGCTGCCGGCGGGTTTGCCCTCCACCCGGAATGAGGTAACCACAGCGTCCTCGTCCAACTGCAGGCCGGCCACGATGGGCGCCCAGCCAGAGGAGTGGCCGGCCACCCACCGCAGGGCGCAAGCCAGGGAGGCGACCCAGGAGTAGGGCTCCACCGCCACCGGCGGCACCGGCTCGGAGGGAAGTTCCATTTGCACGAACGTGCCGGGTACCGACTCCGCCGCTTCCCGCAGCAGCTCTCCCGGATCGGAAGGCATCCCCGGGAGAAGCGTCTCGGCAGCGGCAGCAGCCTCTTCGGTTAAGCGCAGCCGCTCCGTGAGGCGGTCCACCTCTTCCCGCAGACCCGCGAGAAATGCCCGCTGTTTTTCCGCTGGCATGTCGGGATGTCGGGCCAACGTCTCCAGCAGAGAGCCTGCAGCCGCGGCCGGACCGCGAAGGAGCTCTGGCATCTCCCGCAGCGCTCGCTCGAGCCTTCTTTCGTCCTCTACCTGGGAGCCGGTGTTCCGCAAAACGACCAAGAAGCCTGCCCGCCCACCTGCGGGGCCGGGGATGACGGACAGCAAGCCCCTGAGCACCGGTCCATCCTTGAGCGGAAAGACCACTCGCTCTACGGTCTCTCGTCCGTCTTCCCAGCGGCTGCGCAACCTCTTCAAGTGGAACTCGAGGCGTTGCGCCGGGAGCAGCCGGCTGAGCGGGGCGCCAATACCTGCCGACGGCCCGCTCTGGAGCGTAAACCGGGCAGCCGGGTTCATCAGGAGCACATCCCCGGCCTCATTCGCCACCACCACGCCTTCGGCCATGGTCCGAAGCACCGCGGCCAAGCGGTTTCGCTCCTCCTGCAACGACCGGGTCGTCTCCTGGACGCGCGCCTCCAACTCATCGTACGCACCGGCCAGGTTCTCGGCCATGTGATTGAACTCGTCCGCCAGTTCCTGGAGCTCGTCGCCCGTCCGCACGTCGATCCGGTGGGCAAGGTTGATCCGTGACATGATCTCCGCCCCGCTCCGAATGCGGAGAATCGGACGGAGGAGCTGGTCTGCCATCCGCCAGGCGAGGGCCAAGATCACGAGGCTGAAAGCGGCGAGCACCAGCGCCACTTGTCGGGCCGCCGAGTCGAAGGGCCCATAGAGCTCCGCCACGGGTTCGATGACGGCCACGCGCCAACCCGCGGTCAGGCCGGTCCGCGCCGGGTGGACCGGCACACTCCCGTACACGTACGACTCCCCGCGCGCCTCGTACGTCTCTCCCTCGCCGCCCCCGGTCCCCAACGGGGGGAGGGGCAGATCGGTGGGGCCCGCAAGCACCACACCCGACGCGCTGTACAAAACTGCTCGGCCCCGGTCCCCTTTCCGGTACCAATCCACCACCCGACGAAACTGATCCAGGTCGAAAACGGCAGCCACCGCGCCGACCCTCCTGCCGGCCAGGTTTGTCACGCCGATGCGGATCTCCAGGCCCTCTTCCGCCCCCCACCGCATGGTCGCCTGGGTGTCCGGGCCTTCCGGCGAACCCCCGGATTCCCGCACCAGCGTGACGCTCCGCAGGCCCGGGAGCACGCGACGGGCCGTGGATAGGGCATCCTGTGGATAGAGGCCAGCACCGGCCAAGTGCTCACGAACCCCGGGCAGACTCGCGACCCCTGCCGCCGCCCGCTCGGCAACCTCCACCTGCCCTTCCAACTGGGAGACCAGGAGCCCCGCCTCTCGGACCAAATCCTCCCCGCTCAGCACGCCTACATCGTAGCGCGCCATCCAGAACAGGCAGAGTAAGACGACGACAAAGGGAATGATGGCAAGCCCGCCGAAGGTGACGACGATGCGCCGTCGCAGGCTCTTCCGGGGAGGGTTCCCCGGCAGCTCATTGGCGGCACTCATGCCTTGAGTGCCGCGCGGATCTTCTCGAGCAGGTCTTCGGCACTAAACGGCTTGGTCACATACACGTCCGCGCCGACCTCAAGTCCTTTCTTCCGCTCCAGTGGCTGCCCTTTGGCGGTGAGCATGAGGACTCTCACCCCCGCCAGGTCCTCCCGCTGCCGGAGCAGGCGACAAACCTCGTATCCATCTTTGCGGGGCATGGCCACGTCGAGCAGGATCAGATCGGGGTGAACCTGCCCCGCCACCTCCAGGGCCTCCTCACCGTCCCTGGCCACGTGCACGTCGTAGCCTTCCTGTTCGAGAATGTACTCCAAGGACAGCAGAATGTTGGGTTCGTCGTCGACCGCGAGGATCCTCTTCCTGGCCATGCACCCTCTCCCCAAAGAGATCCCGGAATCCTCCGGGACCAGAAAGCAAGCGGTTGTCAAACCATATCTCAAAATGGCAATCGAGGAAAGGGCCGCCGTTGGGCCTGGCGTTGACACTCCCTGGGGCGGGCCGTAGGATCGCTGGGCTGCGCCGCATCCGCCCAATCCCTACAGGAGGAGCATGGCCCCCCCAGGTTCCGTCTCCCCAACCCGTAGCCGCTGGGCCAGGGCTCTCCTGCTCTGGGCCCTAGCTCTGTCCGTGGCCGCGGTGCTCGGCGTTTGGGTGCGTCAAGAAGTGAGCGCGCGGGGCCGGCGCGATGGCCAGTCTGCGGTCGTTCACGCGACACACCTGACTGACACGGCCCGGGACGCGGAAGCCGCCGGGAATCTGGACGCGGCGGCGGAAGACTCCCGGGGCGCCTTAGAGCTGCTCCGCGCCACGGAAGGCGCCCGAGGCGGCCCCGCTTACGCGACGGCCCTGACCGATCTGGCCTCCCGCCTCGCCCGACGGAACTCAGCCGAGGGGCCCGAGGCCGCTGCGAAGCTGCTGGAGGAGGCGTGGGAGGTGTCAGGGCTTTCTGCCTCCCTAAGAGGTCGCATCGCCCGAGACCTGGGAGCGTTGGCACTGCTCCGCGGTGAGCTCGAGGCAGCCCAACAGTGGTACGAAAGGGCGGAACAGGAGGACGGAGCGACGAGCCCGCGACTCGATGCGTTGCGGGAGAGCGCTCGTCTCTCGGGGCCGCATGCCGAGTGACCTGGGCCCGCTGCTCGAGGGGATCCCGGCGTTGGGTGAACTGCCGGCGGGGGATCTCGACGAGTTGGCCCGGGTCGGCATGCGGCGCACCGTGGAGGGTGGTGAGTATCTCTTTCGCCAAGGTGAGGGGCCTCCGGAGCACGTCTTCTATATGATTTCGGCGACGGCCGAGATCCTCGTCGGCCCCCCCGACGAGGAGCGCACGGTGAGCCTGTCTCGACCCGGCCAGCTGGCGGGATGGCTCTCCGTCTTCACCAGCGACCCATTTCCTGCATCGGCTCGCATCGCCGAACCCGGCGAGATCCTGCAGCTCCCGACCGTTGTCCTTCGGCGATTGCTCGACAGGCACCCCTCCGTGGGGCGCTTTCTGGCGGTCACCATGGCCCGCCGCCTAGAGGACCTCTTCGACGAGATGCGGGATCAGCGGACGCATACCCCTTTTTCCCGCGTGGAGACCTTTCCTTTCCGCAAACGGGTGAGCGAGGTCATGGTCAGCCCGGCCCTGACTCTTCCCCCCGAGGAGACGGCTCGTCACACGGCTCAGACCATGGGCGAGTTCAAGGTGAGCTCCCTGGTCGTCACCGGACCAAACGGGCCACTCGGAATTGTCACGGAAAAGGACTTGACCCTGCGGGTCCTGGCCGAGGGACTCAACCCCGACACAACGTCGATTTGCGAGGTCATGAGCACGCCTCTCCTCTCCGTTCCCCCCGACGCCTACCTGTACCAGGCACTGGGTCTGATGCGACGGCGGCGCGTCCGTCACCTCGCGGTAATGGACGGGTCTCGCCTCGTGGGGATGCTTTCCATGCGCGCCCTCATAGCCATGACCACGAGTGACACGCTCGATCTGGTGGAACGTATTGAAGGCGCAGGGGCCTTCTCATCCCTAGGCGAAGTCCGCCGCCAGAGCCTGGAGGTCTGTGCCAACCTGCTGGACGAAGGCGCCCACGCCGAACAGGTGGCTCATCTACTGGCGCACATCACCCGTGACATCCACCGGCGAGCGCTGGAGATCGCTCTTCTTGCGATGGAAAGGGATGGGTTCGGGAGTTCCGCGCCGGTCCCCTTTTGCTTCATCCTCATGGGCAGCCACGGGCGGGCGGAGAATCACTTCAGCACTGACCAGGACCACGGCATGATCCTGGCCGACTACCCAGCCGGCGATCGTGCCTCCGTGGAGGCCTACTTCATGGAGCTTGGGGACAGAGTGTCGGTCGGGCTGGCCGAAGTAGGCTTTCCCCTCTGCCGGGGTCACGTCATGAGCCGCAACCCGGTCTGGCGAAAGACAGTCTCAGAGTGGAAAGCGCAGGTCGTTGGGTGGTACGAGGATCCGACGTCGAACACCGTCCGCTACACCACCCTCTTTTATGACTTCCAGCCGGTCTGGGGCGATCCATCCCTAGCCCACGAGCTCAGAAGCTTCCTCACCCGCGGCATCCGGGAGAACCACCAGCTGCTTCGGAGC
>QKJM01000094.1 GCA_003249315.1 Archangium sp. | reverse complement strand
CGGCTGGTCGTCTCGTCGACAAGAGGGGTCGGGGCCCGGCTGGCCGGCTGGAGGGGGGGGCAGGAGCGCGCCGGGTCGGGACGGAAGCGGCCCGGGAGCGAGGCTGTTGGAGCGGAATGGGGGCACGAGCAGCCGGGCAAGGTCGACCGACGCCGCGCGGGCGGCTATAAGGACGCGCCCCTTACTTACCCCCATACGAGAAATACTGATGGACATCCACGATACCATTCTCTCCGCGATCGGCCACACCCCCCTGGTCAAGCTCAACCGCCTGGTCGGGCCCGAAGACGCCACGGTGCTGGTCAAGTGCGAGTTCATGAACCCGGGCGCGTCCATCAAGGACCGCATGGCGCTCTACATCCTCGAGAAGGCGGAGCGCGAGGGGAAGCTCAAGCCAGGCGGCACCATCGTGGAGAACACGTCCGGCAACACGGGCATGGGCGTGGCGCTGGCGGCGGCGGTGAAGGGCTACAAGTGCATCTTCACCATGCCGGACAAGATGTCGCTGGAGAAGATCAACCGCCTCAAGGCGCTGGGCGCGCAGGTGGTGGTGACGCCGACGAACGTGCCGGCGGAGGATCCGCGCAGCTACTACGAGACGGCCAAGCGCCTCCACCGGGAGACCCCGGGCGCGTTCATGCTCAACCAGTACCACAACCCGGACAACATCGAGGCGCACTACAACGTCACCGGGCCGGAGATCCTCGAGCAGACGGAGGGGAAGATCGACTACTTCGTCGCGGGCCTGGGCACGGGCGGCACGATGAGCGGTGCGGGCAAGTTCCTGAAGGAGAAGATTCCGGGCCTGAAGAACGTGGGCGTGGATCCGCTCGGCTCCGTGTACGAGGGCTACTTCAAGACGGGCAAGCTGACCGAGCCCCACGTGTACAAGGTGGAGGGCATCGGCGAGGACATGCTGTGCGGCGCCATGGACTTCAAGGTGCTGGACGACGTGCGGCAGGTGGATGACAAGCAGAGCTTCGTCGCGGCGCGGCGGCTGGCGCGCGAGGAGGGCATCTTCGCGGGTGGCTCGTCGGGCGCGGCGCTGCACGTGGCGGTGCAGCTCGCCAAGGAGGTCGGCAAGGGGAAGACGATCGTCGTCATCCTTCCGGACACGGGCATGAGCTACATCAGCAAGTTCCACTCGGACGAGTGGATGCGCGACATGGGCTTCCTGGAGGAGAAGGGCGCGGGGACGGTGCGCGACCTGCTCAACGGCAAGAAGGGCGAGGTGATCGTCGCGCGCAAGGGTGACCGGGTGGACCAGGTGGTGGAGCGGATGCGCCAGCACGGCATCAGCCAGATGCCGGTGCTGAGCGAGGACGGACGCGCGGTGGGGATGATCCACGAGTACGACCTGCTCAACTCGCTGGTGGCGAACAAGACGACGTTCGCGGACAGCATCGACAGCATCGTGGCGCCGCTGCAGGGCGTGGTGTCGCCGGACACGAGCCTGAACCGGCTGCGCGAGGTGTTCGCCCAGGACAAGGTGGCGGTGGTGAAGGACGGCGAGAAGGTCCTCGCCATCGTGACGAAGATCGACCTGATCGAGCACATGCACCAGACCAACGCCTGATGAACGACCCGGGGCGGGTGGAACGGGCCTGCGTCTCCACCCTCCCCTATCTCCCTGGGAGCCCCTTGCGCTCGAGGTGCTCCTTCAACCCCAGCAGGCCCAGCACGTAGCTGTACCTCCCGAAACCTCCCACCTGCCCCACGCAGACGGCCGCTGTCACCGTGTGCCGCCGGAACTCCTCGCGGGCGTGGATGTTGGATAGGTGGACCTCCACGGCGGGTAGACCCACGGCGCTCAATGCATCCCGGATGGCGATGCTGTAGTGGGTGAAGCCTCCCGGATTGATGAGGATGCCCTGGGCGCTGCCCATGGCGGCCTGAAGCCTGTCGATGATGGCGCCCTCGTGATTGGACTGGAAGAACTCCAGCTCCAGCCCGTGCTGTCGCGCCACCTCCGCCAGCAGCCGGTTGATGTCCTCCAGGCTGTCGGAGCCGTAGAGGTCCGGCTCCTTCATTCCCAGCAGGTTCAGGTTGGGGCCATGGATGACCAGGACTCTCGCCATGGCGCTCCCAGATGGGTCGCCGGCTCCGGAGTGGCAACGCCCTCCCCCACTCCCGCCCCCCGCGTACGTCCAGGTGGAGACACCCGCGTGCCATCCGTGCGCTGGCGAAAGGAAGCCTCATCCCCAGGAACGGTTGGCCTGACGCCGCGCATGCCCATCCTACCACCCCCTCTTCCAAGAACTCCCAAACACAGGAAGGTCGGACATGGGTCGGTATCGAATGGGAGTGACCTCACTCCTCTGCATCTGCACCTTGAGCGGTGGCTGTGGCGCACCGTCGACCGAAGCCCCGGAGTCCCTGGGTGCCCAGGGCTCACCGCTGGCGGGGAGCACGTGCCAGCCCGTGGGCCAGGTGAAGGACATCGCCCCCAGCTCCGCCAGCGCGTTCCCGGACTTCGGTCCCCAGTCTCCTACCGCGGTCGGCAGCACGGCCTTCTTCGCCGCGAACGATGGAACGACGGGACTCGAGCTGTGGCGGAGCCAAGGCACGGATGGCGACACCACCCTGGTGAAGGACATCGCCCAGGGCTCCGGGAATGCGGATCCTCGGTGGCTGACCGCGCTGGGGAACACGCTCTTCTTCATCGCCGATGACGGCACCCACGGCCCCGAGCTGTGGAAGACGAACGGGACGGCCGAGGGCACCGTGCTCGTCAAGGACATCCGCACCGGCCCCGGAGACTCGGAGGCGGGCTTCCTGACCGCACTGGGGAACACGCTCTTCTTCGTCGCCAATGATGGCACCCACGGCCTCGAGCTGTGGAAGAGCGACGGCACCGAGGCCGGCACCGTGATGGTGAAGGATCTCGTCCCCGGAGCCGCGGGCTCGGGCGTCAGCTCGCTGGCCGTCTTCGCGGGACAACTCTACTTCGCGGCCGACGGCGGACCCCACGAGGCCGAGCTCTGGAAGACCAACGGCTCCGAGGAGGGCACCGCGCGCGTCGCCGTCGTCCGGGTCATCGAGAGCGATCCGGGCGAGCAGCTCATCCGCGGCCTGACGCCCTCTGGCGGGACACTCTTCTTCTTCGCCGGCTCCGCCTACGAAGAGCAGTGGGACCTCTGGAAGAGCAACGGCACGGGCGAGGGAACGACGCGCGTCCAGGTCCTGTCGCTGGGGCCGGATGACTACCAGTCAGGCCCCGTGAAGATGACCTCCGTGGGTGGCCAGGTGTTCTTCCGGGCCGGCAAGGGCGGCTCCCTGTGGCGGAGCGACGGCACCCAGGAGGGCACGCTCATCGTCAAGCACTCGAGCGACGTCCGCGAGCTGAAGGCCTTCCTCGGCTCCCTCTTCTTCACGGCATGGGATCAAGCGAGCGGGTACGAGCTGTGGAAGAGCGACGGGACGACCGCCGGCACGGCGCTCGTCGCGGATCTGAAGCCCGGAAGTGACAGTGCGGCGCCCTTCTGGCTGACGGTGGTGGACGATCAGCTCCTCTTCAGCGCCGAGACCGAGGAGCATGGCCGGGAGCTGTGGACGAGCGATGGCACCCAGGCGGGGACGGTGCTGCTGCACGACCTGGTGCCTGGAGCGGAGTCCGCGACGCCCGCCCTGCTCACCGTGGTGGGTCCGCGCGTCTTCTTCCTGGCCACCGACGGCGCCAATGGCGTCGAGCCGTGGGTGCTGAACGACTGCGTGCCGCCCGCGCTCACCTGTCCGGCGAGCTTGACCGTGGAGGCCACGAGCCAGAGTGGCGCCACCGCGGTATGGGCTCCGCCCCTGGTGAGCGACAACAAGCCCGCCCAGCCCGTCGTCAGCTTCAGCCAGACCTCCGGCTCCCTCTTTCCTCTCGGCACCACTCCGGTGACCATCACGGCCACCGACGAGTCGGGTAACAGCTCGCGGTGCGAGCTCTCCATCACCGTCCGGGACACCCAGCCCCCACGCCTCGTCTGCCCGACGGACCAGAGGTTCGATCGGACGACCCGCCACGGCGCGGTGGTGAATTACCAGCCAGCCGCCGTCAGGGACGACGTCTCCACGCCCCAGGTGAGATATACCATTCCGTCCGGGAGCGAGTTCCCACTCGGCTCTACCCCGGTGCGGGTGAGCGCCACGGACGCCGCCGGCAACCGAGCCTTCTGCACCTTCCAGGTGACGGTGATGGACGCGGTCCGGCAAGGAGCCTGCGGCTGTGGGAGCACCACGCCAGGCGGCCTCCTCGGCTGGGCGCTCCTGGTGAGCCTCTCGCGCTTCGCCGCGTGGCGCCGCAGGAAGTAGTCGCGCGCACCGTCCCCGGCGGGCTCCCATCCCGTCGGGGACACTCCGGCCTCAGCCCCGCTCGCGGGGGCGCCCTCTTGAGCGTCTGGTGCCATCCTCCGTGTCCGTACCTGTGTCGAGCCCGGCCAGGCGACGGGCCCGAGTCAGTGCGATGTCAATCTGCTCCCGCAGTCCCGGCTGCAGCTTCCGGCCACGAGCCCGCCGCTCGAAGTCAGCGATGAGTTCGGCCGTCTTGCGCCTCCCAGCGGTAGAGCCCTTGCAAGCCTGCGCGGCCCACGCGCAGACCAGGAGTCGGCAATCCATCGAGGAGTAGCCGAGCCGCTCCATCCGTCTCAGGTACGGAGAGAACCCTCGCCAGGAACCGGCACTGGTCGCCCTGAGCAGGTCCTCGGTGATTCGCCTCCGCATCTCCTGCCGCTCGAACTCGGTGCGTGTCTCCTCGAGGATTCGCTTCTCGAGCTGCTTGAACGCATGAACCTGCTCGGAAATGGGTACATCGTGGAGCGAGCGGAAGAGACGACCCCGCTCTTGTGCCCAGCACATGAACCTCTGCTCCTCCTCATGCGTCAGAAGCCTGGGCATGGCAGCCTTGTGCCCATTGTAGCTGACCGGCTTCGAGGCCCGTCTGGAAAAGTCGCCCCATAGGAGGATTCCTCGAAAGTAGGTATCCGCCCATGGAAGACCCTCGTCCTGCTACCTTGCGCCGTCCGGAGGTGAACATGGACGCGAGGGACACGCCGGAGTTGCCGCCCGGCACGAACATCAGCGGTGCTGTGGTGGAGCAGCGGGTGAAGGCCGGGGGCTTCGGCACCGTGTACCGGGCGCGGGACACACACTCCGGGACGCTGTTCGCCATCAAGTTCATCTCGCTCCAGAGAGCCAGGGAGCGAGCCGGTCGTGAGGCCATCATCAACATGCCCTTCCGCCACGAGAACCTCGTGCGACAGGTGGGCTTCGGCTACTGGCCGTTCGACCAGCCACGGTTCATGTGGCTGAAGATGCTGTACGTCGAGGGCCGCGAACTCGATGTGTGGGCATGGGAAGAGAACCCCACCGCGCGGGCCGTGGCGAGCAAGTTGATGGGCGTGGCGCGCGGGCTGGCCGTGGTCCATCACCAGGGCATCGTCCACCGCGACATCAAGGAGTCCAACATCCTCGTGCGAGACAGCGACGGGGAGCCGGTACTGGTGGACTTCGGGGCCGCCTGGCAGGAAGGACAGCCCACCCTCACCCAGGGGTTGTTTCCTCCGGGCACGCCCCTCTACCGCAGCCCCGAGGCGTGGCGCTTCGGCCTGGAGGACGAGCGCCAGCCTGGAGCACGCTACCGGCCCGCGAAGGCGGACGATCTGTACGCACTCGGCGTCGTCCTCTACCGGCTGCTCACGGGCCGCTACCCCTTCGAGGTGGACATGGACGACCCGGAGTCGATGAAGGCCATCATCCATCGGGCGCCCCTGCCTCCCCACATCAGCAACCCGCGCGTGCCCGAGTCGTTGAGCGAGGACCGCTATCCGAGTGCCCTGGCGCTTTACGACGCGCTGAAGGACCTGATGGCCGGTGCGGATGCCTCCTGGAATGTGCCGCTGCAGGACTGTCCCCGGGTGCCGAGGAGAGGCCGCCGCGCCGCCGCCGCGAGGAAGAAGCTCGAGCCCCTGGAGCAGCCAGCCCCGCCTCCCCTGGAGCCTCGCCCGGCAAGCTCGGCACCGGCCTCGGCGGCGGACCTCCCCATGCAAGCCCTGGCCTTCCATGCGCTTCGACGTGCGGCGGCGTGGATGGCCGTGCTGATAGGCCTCGCCCTGGTCGGGTGGTGGCTCACGGAGCGACCGAGGAGACCCGAGCCCCCGCCCCAACCGCTGACATCATCCTCGCCCTCCCCTACGCTGAGGTGGATTCCGGGTCAGGAAGTGGAACCCTCGTGGCCTCCACCGGAAATTGAGCGGCCCGCAGCTCCGCCCCCGGTGGAGCCCACCCCTGCGGTCGTCGCCTCGCAGGAGACGCAAACCAAGGACGCCGCCGTGAAGAAGCAGCAGACCCCCAGCCCGAAGAGGGACAGGAAGCAGAAGAAGACTCTCTCGCCCATGGCCCAATGGTGTCTCGGCGTCGCCGCCGCCGCCAACGCGGCCTGCACCGGCCCTGGAGCCCAGATGCATCCCACCCCGGAGCCCCAGTCGTGCCCCACGGGTGCCGTCGAGACCATGACCGACACCCTCGGCCTCCACATCGGGCAGAAGCTTACGACCAAGTTCCCCTACGTTGGCCAGCCCAAGCCCGTTCCGGTACAAGAGGGCGTCACGACACTCAGGCTGACCCCAACCCAGGGGAAGCTGCCGCATGGCACCCTCCTCCAAGGGCATCTCTACTTCGAGGACGGTCGCATCCATGGCCGCTTCACCGAGGCCCGGACGCCCTCTGGAGACACCTTCAAGGTCTGCCTGGAGATGTGGCAGGAGGGTAAGCGTGGCGCTGAAATGGAGCAGGGAAGCGGACCGGACACCGCCATGATCTTCGCGCTCATGAAGGTGCAGGTGGTGCGCCGCTTCGAGTAGAGCCATGCGAGGTTCCCTCCCCGTG
>QKJM01000996.1 GCA_003249315.1 Archangium sp. | reverse complement strand
CCCTCCTCGTTCAGCGCCCAGCGCGACTCCTACAACACGCGGTAGCCGGCCAGGCTCCCCGCGCGCAGCAGATCCTCCGGCTGGCTGATGCGGTGGTCGCACCCCGGCAACGAGAAGCCCGTGTTGCGCGACATGGAGTCCAGCCACACCTCCGCATCCACCTGCTTCAGCGGTCCCCACGTCCACCGGTAGTTGGAGGCGGAGGCCCCCTCGGCGGACTGGAGGTAGGCCACGCTGGTGGCCACCGCATGGTGTACCGAGCGGATGTCTCCCTGGTGCTCCAGCAGCCAGCGCACCAGCTCCTCGCGCACCTCGGGCACCTTCGCGGACAGGTCGTGCCCCAGGTACTGCACCAGCACGTCGTCCACCGCCCGCTCCCAGAAGGCCAGGTCCTTCGCCAGGATGCGGCCCGGCACCTGCAACCGCGCCCACTCCTCCGGCGTCAGCAGCCCGCTCCACATCGTCAGCTCGCCCAGCCGGGTGTCGTTCGCCGCCCGCAGGTCCGGCGTGAAGGTCAGCTCGTTGTAGCCCCATAGCACGCTGGCGCACTCGCCCTTGCGCACCGGGTCCACCTCCCCGTCCTCGCCCAGGCAGCGGAAGCGGATGAAGGCGTCCGGCAGCCTCATGCCGAGCTGCGGATGGTCGTAGTAGCCCGAGTGCCACAGCCGGTACAGCCGCGACATGTCCGCCCGCTCGGGCTCGAAGGGCGGCCGGCCCAGGAACTGCTGGAAGAGCGCCTCCGCCTTGTCCCCCGGATCCGCATGGCGCCGGGTGAAGACCGGGTGCGCGCTCACCACCGCGGCGAACAAGTCGTAGGGCACCTTCCCGCGGTACAGCTTCTCCACCAGCCGATCCATGTCGTAGATGGCCGCGAGGCTCACCACCTCGTTGCTGTAGAGGAAGCGATCCGCGGCGCGGCGCTGCTGGATGTGGATGAAATCCTCGGTCTCCATCAGCCGCTTCACCGTGGCGCCCCACCCGCCCGAGCAGGTGGACTCGGCCTCGTCCGCGGTGGGCATCCGCCCCAGCATGTCCACGAAGAGCCGGCGGCAGGCCTCCTCGTGACGGATGGGACGGGGAGGCAGACCCACGCCCCACAGGCTGCGGCACAGCCCTCGGTTCACGGGATTCACCAGACCCGAGCCCTCGCAGAAGGCCACGCAGGCCCCGTCGCAGTCCGGCGGGCGCGTGTCATCCGGCGGCGGCACGTCTCGCGCCCCCGGCAGCACGTCATCACCCCCTCGGAAGTCGCCCGAGGTGATGGGGTCTCCGTTGCCCACCATGCCCCCGGGGCCGGTGGCCAGTTGCTCCGGCTCGAAGACGGGGCGCTGGCAGGCCGCCAGCACGAGGAAGATCAGCAGCAACGCACGTGTCATCCGCGACTCCCGGAAGAAGGTTTCAGAGCGCGAACTCCGCGCCCACGTTGAGCCCCAGTCGCAGGGACAGCGTGCTCCAGTTCTTGGTGAACCGCAGCCCGGAGATCTCCTGACTCGTGGCGAAGAGGAAGAGCTGCTCGACCTGCCCCATCAGGTCCGCGCGCAGCCAGATGCGCTCGCTCATCCGCCGCCGTACTCCCACCGACGGACCCAGCAACCAGCCCACCCGCGGAACGTTCCACACGTCCACTCCCTGCTCGCGGAGCCGGAGGATCTCCCCCTCGAACTCACGGCCGGGCACCAGCAATGCCAGCCCCGCCCTCCCACCGAACACCACCTCCACCCGGTCCTGGTCCGCGATGGGAAGCCCGTACTCGGCGGAGAGGAACGCCTCATTCAGAAGGCCGAAGCCCACCTCCCGGCCCCCGCTCGTGGCGTAGTTGCCGTAGATGCGCAGGCCCGCGCCCAGGCGCAGCCGCTCGCTCACCGAGGGCATCGCACGGCTCACCCACGCCGTCGCCGACAGGAAGCCAGCGCTGCCGTAGTCGAAGGACTCGTCGCGCACCGAGGCGTTGATGCCCTGCTGGCCGCTCATCCGAGCGCCCTCTCCGAAGAGGTCCGCGCCCACGCCGATGCGCAGGCTGCCCGGAGCGGCCGGCGCCTCCACCTGCTTCATCTTCGGGGCCGCCGCCGTGGACAGCTTCTTGGAGGGAGGAGGGGCAGCCGCCGCCACGACGGTCGTCTCCTCCGAAGCGGGCGAGGCCGCCGGGGCGACCGGCTCCGGCTCCGGCTGAGGCGCGGGAGAAGGAGGCGGTGGCTGGGTGGACCGGGTCTTCTTCGTCCGGGAGGACTTCGTCCGGGAGGCGGCCTCGACCTCCGGAGCGGCGAGCAACGATACGGCGAGGAGGGCGCAACAGGCGCGGGAGAGCAGCAGGGGCATGGAGCGCGAACGGGGGTAATGAGGAACGGAATCAGGGGACCCGCATCCCGCGGGCCCCCGCGTCGACATGCCGGGACTCAGTCGCGGCGACGGCGGAACAACCCGGCCCCGAGGAGCGCGAACAGCAGGATCGGCGCCCCACCCGTGGCCGAGCAACCACCCTCGTCATCATCCTCCGGCGGGTTGGTGCCCGCGTCCGGCGGGTTGGTGCCGCCGTCCGTGCCACCGCTGGAGCCTCCGGTAACGGAGATGTCCAGCGTCGCGGTGGCCACGGCGTCACCAGTGCTGTCGCCGTCACCATCCACCGAGTTGCCGACGCCGTAGAGCGTGAGCGTGCCGTTCGTGGATGGGGCCACCAGCGAGAAGTCGAAGCGGACCTCGCCACTGGCGAAGGCCTTGGGCACGGAGTGGGTGATTTCGGAGCCCGCCTTCTTCAGGCCCGTGCCCGGCTCGAGCGACGCCGCGGTGTTGCTCACCGCCACGTTCATACCGCCCTTCACCCCGGGACCTCCGCGGATGATGAGCGCGTACTGGCCCGTCTGCCCCGCGGTGAGAGAGGTGGGACCGGAGAACTCCACGGTGGGCGCCTGAACCCCCGCCCCGGTCGTGTGACAGGTCGCACACGTCATGCCCTGCTTGCCGGAGAACCCCGTCTTGCCAAGGCTGTTCGCGTGGACCGCGGAGGGAGAAAGGAGGCACACCGCAGCGAGTCCGGTGGTGCCGAGCGACAAAAGTTTCATGAAACCTCCATGAGGGAACTTCGTTTTAACCCGTTTCGCGCCGTCTCCCGATAGCCATCTCGCGACTCGCGCGCATGCCGAAGTGCCCTCGGACCGTGGGGTCGAAGAAGAGCAACATGGCCGTAAAATCCACCCGTTCGTGACGACTCTGGCACATCCGACAGAGACCTCGAGCCGGCCTTCCCGTATCGCCTCACCGTGAAGATGATGGCGGGCAGGCAGCCAATACCTGGCTCCCTCGCCACCCGAGCCTCGGGCTTCCTGTATCCTCCCCCTACGGTCGTACTGGAAACGGACAGGGACACGCATGGCGAGGACCCGGAAGACAGCAACGCGGATGAGGAATCCCGCTCACAGGGTGAATGAGCCGGAGCTTCCCTGGAACGAGGTCTCGGGCTCCGTGGTGACGCGCGTCGGCCCGTATGACGACGAGGAGCTCGAGGCGCCCGAGGCCACCCGGGAGATCGGCGGCGTGCCCGCCCAGGTGCCAATCCGCACCGAGTACTCCAGCCAGGCGGCGTTGATCGCCGAGCTGGTGCGGGACAAGTTCGACGGCAGGAACTTCGGCCGCGCGCCCTTCCGGCTGCTGCGCATCGACGAGCCCGAGGGCCCCAGCACCGCGGGAGGGCGCCTGGCCCGGCAGTCCGTCTCGCTCGTCTCGCGGAAGGGCTCGGTGCCGACCATCGTCTGCGGCTGGGTGGACACCTCGTGCCAGGAGGCCCACCTGCGCAGCTTCGAGTCCGTGGCCAGACGGTACGAAGCCCGCCACGGCACCGCGGTGGATGTCTCGCCCCAGGAATACGAGTACCTGCTCGATGAGCTGGTCCGCAGCCTGCTCGCGGGCGGCATGAAGGTGCGAGTGCTCGTCCCGGACGAGACACTGGAGAGCGAGGCTCCAGAGCAGGCCCGGGCGGAGCAGCCGGCTCCCCGCTCCGGCTTCGGAGGCTGGGCACTCCTGCTCACCTTCCTGCTGGGGATGCTCGCGGGACGGTGGGTACCCTGGGAGCGGCTCGCGCCCCTCTGGGAACAACTCAACGCGCTCCTGCCACGATAGCCCGCGCGCCCAAGGCGGCGGAGGCAGCGCACTCCCTGCCCTGAGCCGGGTGAGCCATGCCCCTGCCGCTCACCGATTGCGCAGCGGCAGCACCTCCACCTTCACCAGGTAGCGGGCCTGCATGTCCGAGGTGAACTCGATGAGATGGTCCCCCTCCCCGGTGAGGTCCGCCTCGCGGGTGAACTCACCCACCTTCTCCATGGTATCCAGCGCGGTGCGCCCGCTGACGGCCTGCCGGGTGCGCGCGCGACAGCCCTCCTCGTGGAAGGTGACGGCCGTCTCCTCCCCGGCGGCGACGGCGTCCTCGAAGTAGAAGCGCACGCGCACGGTGGCGGCCTCGGGCACCCGGACGATGAAGCGACCCTGACCGGGGAAGCGCCCCTCGGCGTAGCTCTCCGGCCCGAGGATGCAGCCGGCCATGGTGCCACACACCGGCCAGGCGGCGTCACACGCGTCCAGCACCCGGCCACCGATGAACTCGGCGCGGCCTCCTCCGCAGCCCACCCCCAGCACCACCGCCAGCAGCACACCGCCGAGCACCTGGGGCCCGTCCCCGAAGATTGCTAGAAATCGCTTCATCATCCGTCCCTCACCCGAGGAGGAGCCATCCATGCGTCTGCGTCCCTTGTGGCTGTCCGTCATCTTCTTTGCCCTGGCCGGCTGTGAGAACGAGGAGGTGCTGCCCGCGGAGCCGCAGCTCATGGTGGATCGCGACTCGCTCGGCTTCGGCCTCGAGTTCGACAGCGCCACCTACGTGGGCACCGAGGTCACCGAGTCGCTCTACATCGAGAACCGCGGGCAGATGCCGCTGGAAATCACCGCGGTGGAGAAGACGGGCGCCAGCCAGTTCACCCTCGCCCTGCCCGAGCCACTCGACGCCGGGGAATCGCTCACGTTGGAGAGCCGCCAGCACACCTTCATCCAGGTGGCCTTCAAGCCCACCCAGGCGAAGGACTACCAGGGCCAGCTCCTCATCAAGTCCAACGCGGCCAATACGCCCGAGAAGACGATCGAACTCTCCGGCCGCGGCGTCAGCCCGTGAGGTGAGGGGCGGGAGCGCCATCGAGGGCTCCTGCCCCGCCCCCGTCCTCACGGCTGGCGGGTGAAGAAGCATCCGGGCGCGTACACGGTGCCGCCGTCCCCATCCACGCTCGCTACCGGGGCCGGGCAAGAGGCAAAGCCCCCGTCCACGGCGTACGTCCTCGGGTAGTCGGTGTACGCGGTGCGCAGCGTGTACGGCACCACCCCGTAGTCCGTCCGGTCCACGGCGCTCACCTCCACGCTGACAGAGCCGCCGCGAATGAAGCGAGGCTCCAGGCAGGAGCAGGCATAGGGCAGCACCGTCACCTTGGTGGAGGTGGCACCCCGCTCCAGCGAGTACAGCGGCTGCAACCCGTCCAGGGCGTTGCTCGGCGAGTGCCATGCGCGCAGATTGTCCCCGCGGTAGGCGAGCGTCAGCGGCGCCCCACGGCTGCCCGTGGACACCGGCGTACATACGCCTCCGTCCTGGTTGTCCCCGTCACAGAAGGTCAGTCCCAACGCGAGGCCGTGGGGCAGGCCGCCATCCGGCAGGTGCTCCACCTCCCACTGCAACGCCCAGGTGCGATCCACCGGCTCCGCCAGGCCCGAGGGGAGCTGGAGGACATAGGTGTCCACGTCGCTGGGCACGGCGTCGTAATCCATGGGGCCGCGCACGCCCTTCCCGCTCTGCGGCTGGAGGCCGACGAGCCGCCCCAGGCCATGGGAGAGGGTGCCGCTCACCTCGTAGGCCGCGCCGGTGGGCGGAGCGGGGAAGGTGGCGCCGGAGGAGTCCTCGGCGAGCGTCTTCGACTGAGGCTGCTCGGCCCCGGAGCCGTAGCGCGCGGCCTCGTCGGCATCGT
>QKJM01000951.1 GCA_003249315.1 Archangium sp. | reverse complement strand
ATTCAGCGGATCCTGGTTCCCGTCGACTTCTCGGAGACCTCGAAGAAGGCCCTGGAGTACGCGAACTTCATCGCCAGCCGCTTTGACGCGAAGATGGACGTGGTGCATGTGTGGCGGCCGTCCGAGTACGCGGGGGATGAGATGGTCCTGCTCACGCGCAGCGAGCCGGAGCTGACGCTGTCCACCTTCCTGCGCAACCACGCGGATCAGCTCCTCACCAAGTTCCTGGAGGGAGTGCCGCACGCCAACCGGAAGCTGGAGGAGGGTGATCCGGCGCACGTCATCTCCCAGGTAGCCACCGAGGGCGGGTATGACCTCATCGTGATGGGGACGCACGGGCGCACGGGCCTCTCGCACGTGATGATGGGCAGCGTGGCGGAGAAGGTGGTGCGGCTGGCTCCCTGCCCGGTCGTCACCTTCCGCGTGCCCGACGGCAAGTAGCCCACGGGCGAACCCGCCGCGCCTGGGCGGGTTGGCCGCGGTGCCCTCTTGCGGTAGCAATGTCCGGGGAGGGGCCATGCTGGAACTCATCGTCGTCGGACTGCTCTGCGGTGTACTCGGGGGGGCGCTGCTGCTGTACCGGCGTGCCAGGCGGGCCAGGCTGCGCGGCACGCCGAGGACGCCGGTCCGGGAGGCCCGCCCGGGGGCCCATGTGAAGGTGGCGGGCCGGGTTCGCGCCGCGAGCCCCCTGCGCGCCCCGCTCTCCGGGAAGGACTGCGTCTTCTATCAGCTCACCATCCTGGAGAAGGAGGTGAGGCGGTACAGGACCACCATCCGGGAGAACGGCTATTATCGTAACGGTTACTCCGATGTGGAGGAGCCGCAATGGGTGGAGCTGGCTCGCGAGACCGAGTACGCACCAGGCTGGGTGCTCGAGGACGAGTCGGGGGAGCTGCCCATCGAGCCCGCCAACTCCCACGTGGAGTCGGCCCTGGTGCGGGAGTACCGGCCCGGGAGCCTCTTCAATGGCTTCGAGGTGGCCCCCGAGGTGCTCTCACGCTACCTCAGCACGCGCCAGCGGATGGAGGAGCGCATCCATTTGAAGGAGCGGCGCATCGACCAGGGAGCACGGCTGGTGGCGATGGGACAGGTGGGGCTGGGGCCCGAGGGGCGGGTGCTCGCCGGCGGGGAGAAGCTGGTGCTGTTCGAGGGCGACGAGAAGGAACTGTTGGCCGTGCAGGCCTGGGACCTCATCGCTTGGGGGATGGTGCTGGCGGGGGTGCTGCTGCTCGCGACGGGACTGGTGCCGGAGAGGGAGAGAGAGGATGAGGTCGTCGTCCCGGAGGCCGAGCCCATTCCCCTGCGACTGCGCCAGGAAGCCCCGGATGGACAGGCGAGTCCCGCCCGGCCGTAGGGGACCTCCGCGCCTGAGGTTCGCCCCCTCACCCGAGGTGTCCAAGACGTAATCGCGGGCAGAAGTCGAAGGAGCGTCGCGTCGGGTCAGCGGTTCTGAATGCGGTAGCGAAGCCAGACCACTCCACGGTCCAACACCTCGCTGCTCATCAAATCGAGGCCTTGGATGGATGGATGCTGCCCTTCCTCTTCGCGTGCCGCGTCGAAGAGGCTCGGTGCGCCGGGGGCGCCGTCGACGAATGGGTAGACGAGAAGGCTCACTTCGTCAACGAGGCCTGCGCGCAGCAGGTTGCCGTTGGTGATGCCACCGCCTTCGAGCAGGAGACGCTTCACGCCCAGCTCGCGGTTCAGCGTCTCGAGCGCAAGAGGAACATCCAGCTCGGACTTGCCGGCGAAGAAATAGGAGACACCGTCGGCGCGCAACCCCGCGAGATGCGCGTCGGGGACCTGCTCGGTGAGGATGACGACGATCGGGTCGCCGCCGATGTCCGAGCGCCCCCACGCGATCTTGCCGTGTCCATCGAGCACGACTCCATAGGCCTTCGCATCGCGCCGCGTGAACCACGGCTCACGCGGGAATGTCTCGCTCGTCTGGCTCGGATAGGCGTCCCGCTTCGCGAACTCCTGGCCCGTCGTGCGTCCGACGAGCCAGGCTTCACCGCCGAGGTCATCGTGTATGCGCTCGTAGTGATGCGCCTCGTTCTCGTGCTTCGGGCGCCACCGGCCGGGCAGCGTCCGACCGTCGATGCTCGTGGCCATGTGACAGATGATGTGCGGTCTCAAGTGCAATTTCCTGGCTCGTGCATCGTCGTTCAGAGGCGCGGTGGGCGACCTCTACTCGTCAGGCGCCCAAGCTCGCGTTGTCGATGACGAAGCGGTACTTCACGTCGCTCTTCAGCATCCGCTCGTACGCCTGATCGATCTGTTGAATCCGAATCAGCTCGATGTCCGCGACGATTCCCTTCTCGGCGCAGAAGTCGAGCATCTCTTGTGTCTCGGCGATGCCGCCGATCATCGAGCCTGCGATCGTCCTGCGCTTGGAGACGAGGTTGAAGACGTTGGGAGACTTGTGAGAATGCTCCGGGACGCCCACCAGCACCAGAGCGCCGTCCCGCTTGAGCAGGCGCGTGAATGCGTCGAGGTCATGGCTCGCGGCGACCGTGTTCAGAATCATGTCGAAGCTCTCGACGTGAGCGTTCATCTCGCTCGCGTTGCGCGACACGACGACCTCATCGGCGCCGAGGGCCAGGGCGTCTTGCCGCTTGGGCTCCGACGTCGTGAACGCGACCGTGTGGGCGCCCATCGCGTGCGCGAGCTTGAGGCCCATGTGACCGAGCCCGCCGATGCCGACCACGCCGATCTTCTTGCCTGGCCCGGCGTTCCAGTGCCGGAGGGGAGAGTAGGTGGTGATGCCGGCGCAGAGCAGCGGAGCGACGGCCGCGAGTTGCTCTTCGCGGTGACTGATCTTCACGACGTAGTTGTCCTTGACGACGATCCTCTGGGAGTAGCCGCCCAGCGTATGTCCGGGAGCATCGGGCGTCGCGAAGTTGTACGTGCCGGTCATTCCCGGTTCGCAGTACTGCTCGAGGTTGGCGACGCACGCCGAGCAGTGTCCACAACTGTCGACGATGCATCCGACGCCAACCAGGTCGCCGCTCTTGAAGCGAGTCACGCGCGCGCCGACGGCGGAGACTCTTCCCACGATCTCATGTCCCGGTACACAGGGGTAGAGCGTGCCTGCCCATTCGCTTCGGACCGTATGCAGGTCCGAGTGGCAGACGCCGCAGTACGCGATATCGATCTGCACATCGTTCTCTCCCGGAGCACGACGGAAGATGTCGAGTGCCTCCAGCGGCTTGTCGGCGGCGTAGGCGCCAAATGCTTTCACGGTCACGTTGAACTCCGAGAAGAAGATGAGGTCGTCGCCGCGTGGGCGCTGCTTCGCGAGCCCTTTGGCTACTGTCGCCACATGATGCGCCCGGTCTCGTCGACGAACTAGGCGTCGGTTCATGGATGAGCCGTTAAGCGGCGCTTGACAATGAAGAAACAGAAACGTCGGGAATCAGGCGAGGGAGAAGGCGAGGGCCTGATCACACTTGCGCTCGAGGAAGCGCCGCGCGTGGAGGGGGAGGGCGACGACGAGGGAGGGAGCCTGGGAGAGGAAGAGCTGGGACTCGGTGGCCAGCAGCCCCGCGAGGGAGGGGGCGAGCTCGGGGTTGTCCTCGTACTTGAAGCAGTGGAGGAGCGCGTGGCGCACGGTCAACCCAGCAGCTTCGAGAAGAACCACATCAGCGCGCCCTCCACCTCGGGGAGCGCGTTGCGACGTTCCCTGCCGCGGAGGCGATTGTCGCTGGAGGCCAGATCGTCGTACTCATCATTCCACGGGTCGTACGGGGTGAGCGTCGCCTTCACCGGGCTGGCCCCCCTCGGGGCGCAGCTTCCGCACCAGGTCTTTCCCTCCCAGGAGAAGGCATGCTCCGGCTCCAGCTCTCGGCGGCAGCGGGCGCAGTGCGAGTCAGGAGGCTCCGGCTCCGGTTGCGGGGTGCTCGCGTCGCGCTCCAGCGGCCACGGGTCCGGCGCCTCCTTCGCCGCGCGCAGGAGCAGCTCCAGTTCGCCCGCATCGAGGCCCACGCCCCGACAGCCGGTGCAGACATCCACCGGCACCTCGGCCGCCGTGGCCACGGCCAGCGGCCCGGTGCCACATTGGGGGCAGCGGGAGACGTCCGCCCCGCAGGAGGGACAGCTCGGCGCCAGCCCCAGCGCGGTCTGGCAGTGCTTGCACTCTCCGGGCTTGCCCAGGGCCTTTCGCACCAGCACCACGAGCGCCGGATTCCCCATGACTTCGGCCAGCGAGCCTCCCTCGAACCACACCGCGCGGCAGGCCCCGCACTCCTCCCGCAGGAAGCCCCCGAGGAGGGTGGGGCGCATGGAAGGGTAATGGCAGAAGGGACAGGCGCTCATGGAAGTCTCGGAGATGGTGGAGGGGCACGAGTATAGGGGCAGAGCTTCTATGTCCGCACTGTCAATACGTGCCAGACCTGGGCTTGCCCCGGTTACGTTGACAGTAGGGTTATGCTGCCAACGTTTCGGGTAAGGATGCAGTCTCAAAATCTGCCTGGCTTCCTCTGCCCATGAGGAGAATAGATGGCCTGTGGGAGGTAGGGACGTGGGGCAGAATGAGCTGAAGGCCCCTCTCCGGGCGAGGAGCAACTGCTCCTGGCTACGGCTGGGCCGAGCCGCTCGGTGGACTGGAGCGAGTGCGGTCCGGAGGCGGACGGCCGGTGTCCGGATGCCACCCGGTTCTTTGGGGACTTGGGCTCGGTGAAGTGAAATCGAAATTTTACATTCAGTCATTGGTGGACAAGCTAACATGTCCATTGGGGAGGCCTTGCTTTCCAGCATTGCGTCCCCATTCCGCGTGTAGGAAGGAACGTACCTTGACAAAGCGAAGTTTCGCGAATTCGTTTTCGGCATCCCTCATGGCGCTCGGTCTGATTGCCAGCGCTCCATCCCTGGCTTTGGAGTCGTCACCCGAGACGGGTCGCGCGGAGGAAGCGCGTCAGCGCGGTCTCGAGCCGGTCACCGACCAGTCCGGACTTCAGTTGTACACCGTGTACCTCGATGAGGCGTTGGTCGAGAGAGAGGACGCCTCAGGGGAGGCCAAGGCGAGAGCTCCATCGGACGCACGAAATGAGCACGACTGGCGCGGCTGGCACCGCGCGAAGGCACGCGTGGCGGTCAAGCGGTTCGAGCGCGAATACCGGCTCGAAGCGGTGTCGATGACCAGCTACATCATGCCGACGTTCTCGGCCTACCTTTCCCCGGAGAGCGCTCGCGAGCTTGGCACGGACGAGCGCGTGACGAAGGTCGAGCCGGTGTATCAAGGCGGAAGCGAATTCGCCGCGACGTGGGCGAACCAAATTTCCGGTGGCGAATTCATCCCCTGGGGGAAGATCGCGATAGGAACCAATGACGCCAACACCACGTCGAACGCTGTCTACATGCTCGACGGGGATGAGCAACCTCATGCAGACCTCGTCAGCATGCAGATCGCGCCGGTGAATCTTGAATACACCGACTATCCGGAGCACGCCAACCATGTCGCGGGCATCCTGAGTGCGAAGATGTCCAATAGCTATGCCGTTCGGGGGGTCAATCCCTCCTCAAAGGTGATCAGCGTCCATAGGGGTAACATCTCTTCAAAGATTCAGGCCGCCCTTGATTGGATCATGGCTGACTCAGAGTCCAGAGGTGTCTTTGGTGTAGTCAACATCTCCACGAGCGGTTCGGATTGGACGTCCTCTGGTGTACTGGGCCCCTGGGTCAAGAGGTTGAGCGCGCGGGTCCTGGTCGTTCAAGCTGCCGGCAACAATGGTAACATCGCATGCGACTTTGCCTGGAATAAGACCGAGGTCAATGACGGCATTCTCGTCGTTGCTGCGATTGACGAGGATGGAAAGCATGCGACTACGTTCGATAACAGTGCAACCGGGGGTTCTGCTTCAGAGTCTGGTAGCAACTACGGCGGCTGTGTCGAGGTCTGGGCACCGGGACAACGCATCCTTTCCACATGGCATGGTGCCGACATGAAAGTCCTTTCTGGCACCTCCATGGCCGCGCCTCATGTTGCGGCCTTGGCC
>QKJM01000701.1 GCA_003249315.1 Archangium sp. | reverse complement strand
CCCATTGTTCGAGACCCAATGCGGGATGGACCTCGCCCTCGAGTTTCTGCGCGATCCGTCCGAGTTCCCGGCAAATCGCTGCGTCTCCGAAGACAATAAGTAGCGGTTACCTTCGCTGATCAACCATTGCTCTGAAGAGACGCTCGGCCCCATATGCACTTCGCATGTGGGGCCGATTGCTTCTGAGCCTCCCTCTGAAGCGCGACGCCAATGCCGGTATCATGAGAACCACGCCTCGCTGCGCGCATTTTCTGGCCGGTTCCGCACAGCGCGCAATGGCCGTGCTTTCCGCCTCAAGCGGGCCAGCGGTAGCCTTCCAGGGTGTACCGCTCGAGGCTGAAGGTGGACACCTTCACGCTGTCGCTCTGGTTGCCACCCAGCAGGCGCACTCCCTTCTCCGTCCGCTCCACCAGGAAGCCCACGTGGTAGCCCGTCCTCGAGCCAGTGGCGACGTTGCCGCGGGCGCTCTTGCTGCGGATGATGGTGATGGCGCCGTAGCGAGGCCCATCCAGCTCATGACCCCAGGAGAGCCAGCTACTGGCCAGCGCGTTCCTGGTTCCGTCGTGGCCGCTCTGGCTCATGACCCAGTTCACGAACGAGGAGCACCACGGCGTCTCGTCGTCGGAGGCCTTCAGCGTGGTGGCCGAGTGGTACTCGACGATGCGCGGGTTGTCCTGACCCGCCGTGGACACCTCGGCCTGACCCTGCTCGGCCAGGGCGATCTCCATCCACCGGGGAGCCGCTTCGGGAGCGCTGGCCACCGCCGGCCGCGCCTCGGCCGACCTCGCGGCGGACCCCACCCCGAGCGCCTCGAGCGCCCGCGCGTAGCGCGCATCCCGGTCCTCCTTGCCGTTGTAGCCACCGTTGATGCGGCGAGTGATGGTGTCGAACTCCCTGGCGTCCGCGTACGTGTTCAGCTTGCGGCTGTTCCAGAACCAGGCCGTCGTGCGGAAGGCCACGTCGAGGTCCGCCGCGCGCGTGGGCTCGTTCTCCAGATCCAACCCCAGCGCCTTGCCCGCCGCGCGGTAGTTGGCACGGCCCGTGAGCTGGATGGGACCACGGCCCTTGTATCGCGGACCATCACCCGGCTCGGTGTTGCCCAGGTCCTTGCGCCCCTCATATGCGGCGCCAGAGGCCAGCTCCTCGAAGTACCGGAGATCGCCACTCTCGTGACCAAGCTGGGCCAGGAAGGCCGCCTGACGCAGCGGGGTATCGATGCTCGCCTCCTTCATCGCCGCGCTGAGGTACGGCAGCAGCTCTCGTGCGCGGGCCTCCGCGAGCCTGGGCATGATGGTCCTCAGCCGCTGCACGTCCAGCTCTCCCCCCGTGCCCCGCGCGTCCACCGCCGCCACCACCGCTCCAGGGCCGGCCTCGCTCTTGCCGCTCCCAGGCTGGCTCGGGCTGTCCGCGGAGGCTTCCTGTCCTGGAATCACCAGCTCCTGGCCCACTCGGATGAGATTGACATCCTTGATGCCATTGGCCTCCGCCAGCGCATTCACCGTGGTGCCGTACTCCTTCGCCAGCTTGCCGAGCGTGTCGCCTCTTCGGACAGAGTAGATCATGAGAGGATTCCTTGTCTGGGAGACGGCTCCGTTCACACACAGCGCCGTCTGGCTTGCACGGCCATGGCAGTGCAGCGGACGTGCCAGACACCTCTCCGAGGGGCCCGCCCACAAGGAGGGCCGCGGCTTCGTCACTGGCTGACGTGCGCCGCGTCAGTCGACGCAGCTTCGGTACGATGGGCTCGGGGTTCCGAGGCGCGCGGTCCGCTCAGACGCGGTGCGTCGCCTGGGAGCGATAGAGGCGGTGAAGCCAGTCGTAGAGCACCCGCTCGTGCTCTCGAGGGGCGGAGCGCAGCAGCCGGTTCATCTGCATGTGGAGGTAGTCGGCCGCCATCTCCTGGACAGAGCGCGAGAGGA
Organism: Archangium sp.; assembly: GCA_003249315.1. Classification (GTDB taxonomy): domain Bacteria; phylum Myxococcota; class Myxococcia; order Myxococcales; family Myxococcaceae; genus QKJM01. The sequence continues at coordinate 4,077 of QKJM01000701.1, read as the reverse complement.
GTCCTCGCTCCTGGGCCTGACGAAGGGCGGCGGCCAGGGGACGCAGGCGCTCGGAGCGACGATGGAGCACGGGCAGGGCCGAGGCCAGGGGCTCCTCGAGGGAGGCGTCGAGGGCGAGGAGCGGCTCCAGCGCGGCACGCTGCTCGCGGAAGCGCTGGCCCACCTGCCGTGCCAGGGGAGCCTCGGGTTGGAACTCGCGGGTGAAGCTGGCACGAGCCCGCTCGGCCAGCACGAGGCGCTCGGACGGGGAGAGGCCCAGGTCCTCCAGCAGCCGGTGAGCGGCGAGCAGGGCGCCCCGCCAGCGAGCGGGCGTGTCCGCGGGCAGAATCTCCACCAGCTCCAGCGCGGCCTCGCTGTCGGCCTGGAAGAGCTGCTCGGCCAGCTCCAGGCCCACCTCGCCACCGTAGCGCTCCAGTTCCGGCTCGTAGGTGTCGAGGGCGAGCCGGTGCAGGGTGCCATCCTCGAGGAGGGGTGCGGCGACGCGGTGGAGGGAGGGAAGCACCTCGGCCAGCAGCCGCTGGGGGTCTCCTCGCAGGCGCAGGCGCAGGTGGCGGTGCGGATCCGCGTAGCGGATGAAGAACCAGCGCTCCGCGGCGCCCGAGCCAAGCGCCTCGCGCACCACGGGGACGACGAGCTGCTGGAGCACGCGCTCGGCGGTGACGGAGCCGCAGTAAAGACGGGCGAAGAGCCAGGGACCTCCAGGCGCGAAGCGGCGGACGGTGCGGGGCGAGGACGGTGACGGCCGGGGCTGCTCCCCCCTGGCCCCGGAGGCCTCGGCGCGAAGGAAGGGCACCACCAGCTCGTGGCGGAAGCGGCCCTGGGGCCCTCGTGCGCACAGCGCCTCCGGCCCTGGAAGCAGCTCGGTGAGACGGACGCTCTGTCTGGTGGAAGCCAGGTGGGCGAGCACCTCGAGCATGAGGGGATTGTCCAGGTCCAGAGGCAGCTCCTGGTCACTCTCGGAGAAGGCCACCCAGCGAGGCAGGCCCCGCTGGGAGCGCCAGCGCTGGAAGTCGGCGTAGGAGAAGCCCGCCAGGGCCTTCAGCTCGTGGCCGTGCAGGTTCCAGCAGGCGCGTGACAGCACGAGCCGGCCGCTGCGGACGCGAGGCAGGAAGGGAGCCCGAGAGAGGGAGCCCCAGGACCAGACGAGGGGGGTGGCCACGCCCTGCTCCGAGAGGGCGTAGAGGAAGCGGTAGACGGGAGGAGTGCCCGCGTGCTGGGTGTAGTGGGCGTTCGTCAGCCGGGGGAGCACCTCGCGTTGCAGGCGGGCGGAGCGCAGCCGCACCGTGTCGCCGCTCACGGAGACGAGGAGATCCGAGAGCGCGATCTGGCTCTCGGGAGGGGCGCCCGAGTCCCCGAGGCAGGCAATCTCGTGCTCGCGCAGTAGGGGCCGTAGGACGATGTTGGCGGCGCGACTCGCAGGCAGGTGGACCACCTCGGCGAAGAGGGCGTGGGGCCTCAGTCGCTCCTCGGCGCGCAGGTGCTCGCGGACGTGGGCGGCGAGCTCCGGGTCCGCGTGGCAGAAGCGGCCGAGCAACCGCGCCCCCGAGGGGCCATGGGCGTAGTCGAAACGGAGCTGGAAGTGGCCGCGGCCCACCTCCTCGGCCGAGGGGGCCATGAGGGCGGCGAAGACGCAGAGGGCATCCGGGAGAGGAGGCGGCGGCGGGCCCTCCAGGGCGCTCAGGTCCTCCTCATCCAGGAGGAGTTCCTGGCCTCCAGAGCGCTGGAGGGCATCGAGCCGGTGCAGCAGCCACTCCTCGCGGCGACCCCAGGAGGAGGAAGGCTCCTGGGAGCGCATGCGCAAGCCCTCGAGCAGAGGGGAGTCCTCTGTCTCACCAGGGGAGAGCCAGGAGTCGAAGCCGATACCGGACTCCTCGTCGAGCACCTCGAGGAGGGGGAGCTCCTGGTCACCGTAACGCTCGGAGAAGGCCCTGCAGAAGCGCTTCAGGCTCCACTTCGCCCCCGGGCGGTGGAGACGGTGCAGCAGACGCACGCCGCGCCGCAGCTCGTCGAGCACCTTGGGGCCAAGGGAGGCCTCGGCCGCGGGCTTGATGAGATCGACGTTGAAGAGACCGGTGAGTTCGGGGGGAAGAGGCAGGGATTGGAGGGAGTCGACCAGCTCGCGGTAGCGCGACGGAGAGGCGCCCAGCCCCTGCGCATCCAGCTCGGAGAGACCCTGGAGGGCGGAGGAGAGAGCGGAGGCGGTGGAAGAGGCGGGAGGAAGTGGCTCCAGGGCACGCAGGAGGGCGTAGGCGGGCTCGTCGCCCGTCACCGGCAGCGCCAGGTGGGAGACGAGGAGGCGCTCGTCGACGAGGGAGTCGATGAAGGAGCGGACCTCCGCGGGATCGAGATCCGGCACGCGCTGGAGGAGGGAGTCCGCGAGGGAGGCGAGAGAAGCGCCGGAGGCGGCGTGGGCGAGGAGGTGCTCGAGCTCGGGAGAGGGCTCGATGGAGGAGAGGCGGTAGAAGCGCTGCTGGCCCTGGAGGGATGACTCCAGGAGGCGGAGGTGGCCGACGGCGCGGTAGAGCTCGGGAGAGGGGCGGTAGCGCAAGTGGGCGCGGAGGGAGGGGAGCTTCTCGAGGACCTCGCGCAGGCGCTGGAGGTACTCCGTATCGAGGCGGGTGTGGCGACGCCAGGTGCCGGGCGTGGAGAGCACCAGGCGGGAGTGCGAGCCGAGCTGGCCGATGGAGCAGCCGGAGAAGAGGCCGAAGGGGGTGGAGCGGCCGGCCATGCGCGCCAGATAGCGCACGAGGGAGTGCTCCACACGGGAGGAGCGCTCGTCGTGGAGACCCCGGGCCCAGAGGGAGAAGGCGTGCTGGAGGCTGTCCTCGAGGGAGGGAGAGGCGAGGAAGAGGGCCTCGCGCACCTCGGGGCGGGAGGCCCACTCGCGCAGCCGGGAGCGAAGCAGGGCCCGATCGGCCTCCAGGGCCCGTGCCAGGGAGGCGGAGTCCTCCGGGTCCGTGCCAGGCGCGCACAAGCCGTGGCTGAAGTCCTCCAGCGCGTCGAACGGCAACAGGGGCGTGCGCCAGGCGAAGAAGCCCGAGGGGGTGAGACGGCTGTCAGAGGGGGCACGTCGCATGGGGGATGTCAGGGAGCCTCCTGGCCGGCTGGGAGGAACAGCCCGGCCAGCGCCCATCATCCCCGAGGAGGGGGAGCGGGCGGAGCCTCCTCGACAGGAAGAGGCCGACCCGGCCAGACCCCAGGAGACTTCAGGCGCTGTCTGGTCCTCCATTCAACGGAAAGCAGGCGTCGAGTGCGAGAATCCACGGCGTAGGTGGTGACATCCGTCACGGACTCTCCGGTCTCGCATGCTTCGGGATTGACGGTGAACTCGACGAGTATGACCCCGTCAGGAGCAGGAGCCGCGGCCACCTCATAGGAATCGAGCCGCGAGAGGCACGGTGGGCGCTCAGGGGAACGGGTGGGAGCGACAGACCTTCGAGGAAGGAACTCATCCATGGCCAGTTGAATGGCAGCAGCCATGTTGCCCTGAAGGCGGTGAGCCCCCTCCTCTGGAACGCCGAAGCGAGGAAACTCCACCTGGGCCGCTTCCTCGGGGGGAGCATGGGGAACGGGAGGAGTCGTCGTCGCGCACGCGGGGACCAGCAGAAGCGGAGGGAGCAGCAAGAACTCGCGCATCATGGAGTAGCCACCACCCTTTCAAGGGGAACGCATCGCGAGAATGCGTTCACGACGAACGTCCACGGCATAGGTAGCTCCCATGTCGACGAGGGGACCAGGGCCCCGGGTGCAGGCGCCGGGAGCCAGGGAGATGACCACCCAGATGATTCCCTCCGATCCGGGGGCCACCTGGACATCGTAGGACTGGCGCTGGGAGAGGCAGATCTCCTGGGGGGTGGCTCCGTAAACCGGACGAACATCTCGGGGGAGGAAGTCATCCATGGCGAGCCGCATGGCAGCCACCATGCGCCCGGACAAGCGGTGCTGGCTCTGTTGTGGCAACGCCTCCGGGAACTTGAACCAGGCGGCCTCCTGCGCGGGCACGTAGTTGTCGCGAGGCTGTAGCGCCGAGCATGCCCCCAGTGTGGGCAGGAGAATCAGAAACAGGATGGGCTTCTT
>QKJM01001002.1 GCA_003249315.1 Archangium sp. | reverse complement strand
GTTGTACTCCGGCTGCATCGCCAGCAGCGGCGCGACCCGACGGCCCAGCTCCTGGGCGCGTGCGTTGTAGAAGCGGACGTGGAAGTGATCCCGGTGCCGCCGCGCGTGCTTGATGATGGATTTCGCGCCCGCGTGGAACAATGAGTCCAGCCACTCCTTGTCCTCGCCCATCTTCAGCGCATGTGCGTAGAGCACGTCCTGGACGCGGCGATCGACCAGGATCATCTGCACGTCGGAGCTGGTGACGAGCGCCCGGATGAGCGCCCAGTTCAACGCGGGATCGATATAGCGCTCGCGCTCCCGGACCCGCACCGGCTCGGCGGTCGGGTAGTAGAAGCCGAGGTCCACGTCCCGGCCGTTCTGGTGGCTCTTGTGGGGCCGGAGGTAGCCGCCCTCCTGGGAGCTGAGCTGGTTCACCCGGAGCGGCGGGGCACTCGGGTGGAGCTCCCGGACCTGGCGGATTGCCTGGGTGACGAAGGAGATGGTCTCCTCCGTGGCCCAGGACAGCTCGGGCGAGACGACGAGCCACTCGTCGTTCTCCGACCGCGGGAAGCGCACGCCGTTCACCAGGCGGCCGCTGTGGACGAAGCCCACCGCCACCGAGCCCAGGGAGGCCAGCTCCTCCTTCCACCGCCGCGACAGCTCCTCCTCGGAGAACTCGGCGGTGTACAGCAGACCGGGCACGGCCTCGGCGCCGACCTCCGTCGACTCGCCCTCGTCCGCGTCCTCCGGGCCGCTCACGTCATCGTCTTCGCCCTCGGCGGCCTCCCCGAGGTCCGGACACTCCTCCCGCCCCACAGACGCCACCTCCGCGAGGGGCTTCGCGCTCTCGGGAGAAGACTCCACGGGAGTCACCTCCTGCTCCGGCCCCGGCGGCGCGGAGGCTGGCTCCACGGGTGACACGGACACGACCTCGACGGGCGCATCCGCGCGCTCATGGCGCGACGACACGGTGGAGGGAGGAACGACGCGCACGGAGCAGCCGGCGCAAACCAGAAGGATCCAGAACGGGAAACGCACGCTGCGCGCAGAATGACCCGAAATCGGCCGGACCAGAAGAGAGCGCCTGACGATTTTCCGACACGCTCCCCTCACCTCGAGCCGCACCCCACCACCGCCCACCGGACCGGAGCCGGCAGCCAGGAACAGTCACCCAGGCAGGCGGGCACGCAGAATGCGGCCCATCCCATCGAAGCCTTCCAGCCCTTGAGCGGATGCTGTAAATCTGTAAACTCACCAGTCGGATGATGCAACCACTCAAGTCAGGAGGGAGGGCCCATGACGAGCCGTTACCAGGAGATGCACACCCGTTCTCTCCAGGATCCCGAGGGATTCTGGGGAGAGCTCGCCGAGGACATCCACTGGGAGAAGCGCTGGGACAAGGTGCTCGACGCCTCGAACGCCCCCTCGTACCGGTGGTTCACGGGGGGTCAGCTCAACACCTGCTACAACGCGTTGGATCGGCACGTGGAGGCGGGCCACGGTGAGCGCCCGGCCCTGATCTATGACAGCCCCGTCACCGGGACGATCCAGACGTTCACCTACGCGGAGCTGCGCGACCAGGTGGCGCGCTTCGCGGGAGCGCTGGCGAAGCTTGGGGTGACGAAGGGAGAGCGGGTCATCATCTACATGCCCATGGTGCCGCAAGCGGTGATCGCCATGCTGGCATGTGCGCGCCTGGGCGCGGTTCACTCGGTGGTATTCGGAGGCTTCGCGCCGCACGAGCTGGCCACCCGAATCGATGATGCCACGCCGAAGGTGGTGGTCTCCGCCTCATGTGGGATCGAGACCAGCCGCGTCGTCCATTACAAGCCCATGCTGGACTCGGCCATCGAGCAGGCGAAGCACAAACCCGAGCACTGCATCATCCTACAGCGCCCCCAGGAGCGCGCGGCGCTGAAGCCCGGGGGGGATCTGGACTGGGACGAGGCCATGGCGAGCGCCGGGCCGGCGGCCTGCGTGCCGGTGGCGGCGACGGATCCGCTCTACATCCTCTACACCTCGGGCACCACCAGCCAGCCCAAGGGGATCGTCCGCGACAACGGCGGCCACGCGGTGGCGCTGAAGTTCACCATGCACGCGCTCTACGACATGAAGCCGGGCGAGGTGTTCTGGGCGGCCTCGGACGTGGGCTGGGTGGTGGGCCACTCCTACATCGTCTATGGCCCGCTGCTGCACGGCTGCACCACCCTGCTCTATGAGGGCAAGCCGGTGGGCACTCCGGACGCGGGCGCCTTCTGGCGCGTGATCAGCCAGCACAAGGTGGCCACCCTCTTCACCGCGCCCACCGCCTTCCGCGCGATCAAGCGGGAGGACTCCGGCGGCGAGCTGATGAAGAAGTACGACCTCTCCTCGCTGCGCGCCCTCTTCCTGGCCGGTGAGCGCTCGGATCCGGACACGCTGAAGTGGGCCGAGTCGCATCTGAAGGTGCCCGTCGTGGACCACTGGTGGCAGACGGAGACGGGCTGGTGCATCAGTGGCAACCCGCTGGGCCTGGAGCGATTCCCCATCAAGTACGGCTCGGCCACCAAGCCCATGCCGGGCTGGGACGTGCGCTGCGTGGCTCCCTCCGGCGATGAGGTGAAGCCGGGGCAGATCGGCTCCATCGTCTGCAAGCTGCCGCTGCCGCCGGGGACGTTGCCCACCCTGTGGAACGCACAGGAGCGCTTCGTACGCACCTACCTGATGGATCACCAGGGCTACTACCAGACGAGCGACGCCGGCTACATCGACGAGGACGGCTACGTCTTCATCATGTCCCGCACGGACGACATCATCAATGTGGCGGGGCACCGGCTGTCCACGGGGGCGATGGAGGAGGTGCTGGCCTCGCACCCGGACGTGGCCGAGTGCGCCGTCATTGGCGTGTCCGACGAGCTCAAGGGACAGGTGCCGCTCGGCTTCCTGGTGCTCAAGGCCAGCGTCCAGCGGGAGGAGCAGGCCATCGTCGACGAGGTGGTGAAGAAGGTGCGCGAGGAGATCGGCCCCGTGGCCGCCTTCAAGCAGGCGCTGATCGTCCCCCGCCTGCCCAAGACGCGCTCGGGGAAGATCCTCCGCGGCACCATGCAGAAGATCGCCGACAACCAGGAGTTCAAGACGCCGGCCACCATCGAGGACGCGTCCACGCTGGAGGATCTCGACACGGTGCTGACGGACCACGGCTTCGCGAAGGCCCGCAAGCACTGAGCGGAGCTACTTCGGGGACGGGCTCTTTCCCTTGCGCTTTCGGGCACGAGCCCTGTCCCGAGCAGCCCTGGACTTCTCCAGCTTCTTCACCACGCGCAGGAGCGAGCCCGCCTTCGCGCGACACCGGGGGGCCACCGTCCGGAGAGGGAGCTTCCGTCCATCCACCACGACGGACGTCTTCACCAACTCGGGGGCCTCGGAGAGAAGCTTCTTCGCGTCCTCTCCGCACCGGACGAAGCGCTCGCGCGCATCCGTATAGAGCGCGAGCCGCGCGTCCAGATCGCGCTCCCGCTTCGCCTTCTTCACCAGCGCCTCCGCCTCCCGGCGATCGCTGACCGGCCCGGAGAGGAAGTCGACCCTCTTCCGCACCTGCGCGGCACGCACCTCCGCCTGCTCCAGGCGCCGCTCGGTGCTGCGCGCGGAGGCCGCGTAGTCCTCGCTCTTCTCTTCCAGCGCCTTGCCCGCCACCAACACCTCTCGGACGCGCTTCGCCGTCGCGGACACCGCCTCCACCTGCTCGGCACCGGCGTCCTTCTCCTCGAGGGCCTCGAGCGCGGCGGAGACCTCCGACATGGCCTGCACGACCTTGTCGCGCTGCTTCTCCTCGGCGGCCTCGAGCTCCCGCCTCGCGCGCTCCTCGCGGGCCTCACGCTCCTGGCGCGCGCGCTCATCGCGCACCCGGGCGACCCGCCCCCGGAGTTCCGAGAGTTGGGAGCGAAGCATCTCCCCCTCGGGGGAGAGCTCGACATCGGGGTGGGAGAGGAGCTCCTTCGCCTTGGCGAGCCTGGGTTCGGCCTCGTCCGCATTCAGATTGCGCAGCTCCCTCTCGGCCTCGTTGAGCAGCACCAGGGCCTCGTCGGTTCTCCGTTCACCGTCGGCCTGACGCTGCGCCTTGGTGCGGGGACCACAGGCAGCCGCGGATACCACCAGCAGCACCAGGGCCATCCAGGTACGGGGAGTCATGCGTGTCGGGCTCATGTTGCTCGTCCTCCGCGCGGAATGATAGCGCCCTCGGGTCTCACCGCTGTCCGTTCGTCCTCGAAATCCCGGGGGAGGTGGCGTCGCCCCCTCCCTCCTGTCTACTTCACCTCGCTGGCCGACTCCGCCGCGGAGGCCGGGCTCATCAGGATGGGCGGACGGTCCTTGCCCTCCATCGCCCGCTGCAGCTCCAGCTCCTGCAGCAACACCGCCGGAGCCACCGTGGACACCGGCACGTTCCCGCTCTCCGCGCCGCAGTACCCGTTGAACACGCCCCGCTTCCGGCTCGTCGCCAGAATCCGGTTCACCGATGACAGCGGCGTGCCCACGATCTCCACCCCACGCACCAGCGTCTCCTTCCCCGTCTTCACGTCCACCCGGTACACCATCCGCGGTATCCCCTTGAACGCCTGGTAGCCGTAGCTCGAGGTGTTCGTGTTCCCTCCGGTGATATCCCGGATGATCAGCCCGTACGGCTTGCCCTGCCGCTTCGCCTCCGCGATCAGCCTCTTCTTCAGCTCCGCGTCATCCACCTGCTTCGTGGACGAGATGATCAGGTTCGCCATGCGCGCCACCGGCTTGCGCGTCCCCTGGCTGCGCCCATGCCCGTTCGAGTTCAGGAAGCCCTCCACCGGCCGCCGGGACAGCAGGTAGCTCTTCAGCACGCCCCCTTCCACCAGCGTCACCCGCTGCCCCTTCACTCCCTCCTCGTCGTACTCGTAGAAGCCGTTGAGCTTCTCCCCGTGCAGCTCTCGCTCCGTCGGGTCGTCGTAGATGCTCAGGAAGTCCGGCAGCACCTTCTTGCCCACCTGTCCGCGGAAGGTCTTCCCCTCCCCCTCCCCATCCTGGCGATCTCCCTCCAGCCGATGCCCCACCGTCTCGTGGAAGAGCACCCCCGCCGCCTCCGGCGCGAGGATCGCCGGCCCCGTATAGGGATCGATCGACGGCGCCTGCCGCAGCGCCAGCAGCTCCTCGATGAGCTTGCCCGTCTCCTTCTGCAGCGCCTCCTCCCCCGGCAGTCCGGCCTCGGAGGGCGCGTAGAAGTTGCGCGAGTTGTCCAGGAGCTGCCCGTCCTCCGCCCGCGTCACCGCCGACACGTGCAGCCCATACATCGTCTCCTCGGTGATGAGGCGACTGCCCTCGCTCGACACGAAGAGACGCCGCACCTTGTCCGCCGTCACCCGCACCTCGGAGTCGAAGATCTCCGGGTGCTTCCGGAAGCGCGCCGACACCTCGCGCGCCACCTTCACCCAGCGCTCCCGAGCGAACGGGAAGGACACCGGCGCCTGTACGTACTCCACCGGCTTCTCCTTGGAGAAGGATGGCGGCTGCTTCGGATCCTCCACGGCGTAGACGTTCTCGCCCTTCTTCTTGAGGAACTGGAAGAGGGCCGCCTTGTACTTCTCGTCCGTCACCAGCCACAGCGAGGTGCGCAGCGCCAGGGCCGAGTCGTCGACGGGAGCGTTCTTGTTGACGATGTAGCTGGAGCCCCGGCCGCCGCCGAAGTAGTCGTACTCCTCGGGGCCCGAGCTGTCGAACTCGTACGAGCCCACCCGCACGTCCACGTAGAGCTTCCGCTCGCGATAGTCGTCATTCACGAAGATCGCCCCGTACCGGGCGACGATGCCGTACTGCTCCGTGTCCTTGAGCTGGTAGCTCATGAAGTACGGGGGCTCGTGGTTCTGAAGCTTGAGCTGTCGCTGGTTGCGCTGGAGCTCGTCCTCCATCGCGTCCAGGAGCGCCACGCGCGCGTCCGGGGCGGGCGCGGCGGCGACGAGCAGAGCGGAGACAACGAGCAGGGAGAGGACTGGCCAGGTATGGGTTCTCACGGCCCC
>QKJM01000252.1 GCA_003249315.1 Archangium sp. | reverse complement strand
ACCCACAGCAGCTTGTCGTCGGCGCTCAGGGAGATGTCGACGGGGAGTGGCACCTTGCTGGCGTCTCCAATGTCGGCCACGGCCTCGGCGTACCACGCGTCGTCCTTCTCGTAGATGAGCCAGATCTTCGAGGTCAGCGCCGTCGTGGTGAAGCAGTAGTCATGGTTCGGCCCCCAGGCGCAGCGTATCTCCAGCGGAGCGCCGGGAACGTCCAGCACCTTTCTGGGCTGGCGGGTGTGCAGATCCCAGACGACGACCGTGTTGCCGAAGCGCTTCATCGCCTCGCCGTCGGCCATCAGCTTGCCCAGGTCCATCATGTAGTTGTTCCACCCGGTGAAGGAGGAGGTGAACATGGCGTTGCGTCGCGGCAGGACCCGCACATCGTAGCCATACCCATCCGCCACCTTGCCGCTCTTCACGGCGCCCCGGAGATTGTCGTCAGTGGGCATCCAGTGCGTGGCGACGTACTTGCCCTCGTTGGTGTATTCGACGAGCGCGGTACGGCCACCATGGTCCTTGTTGTTGGACAGGCCCGTCAGCAGCATCCGTCCCGGGAGCGCGTACGTCGTGTGGGGCCCGACGACGCCCCCGCTCCTCTTCACGAAGTCGGTGATGACCTTGTGCAGCTTCGGCTTCGCCGGGTCCGAGTGGACGTCGAAGATGAAGATCCTGCTCGTATCGAGGCTGGAGGCCCACAGGTAGTGCCGATCATCCGTGAAGCCCGAGTGGTGCGCCTCGTTCCGCCCACCCACGGAGAGCGTGTCCACCACCTTGCCGTAATCCGGAGACTTCGGATTCACCGAGACGGTGACGAGCTTGTCCTGCTCGTCCCCTACTCCGGGCCGTCCCAGTGTCCAGACATAGACAAAGTCCTCCTGGCCGACGATCTTCGCCATGTAGGGGGACATGCATGTCTCGTCCGCCCTCGCGGCCGTGGTTACCAGCAGTGCGCTCACCGCAAGCGCCGCGGAGAGTGCCAACCACGTCGTTCCCTGACTTCCAGTCGCGCTCATCTGCCGTCCTTTTGTCTTGGACACTCGGGTTCCCGGAAGTCAGCTCACATGGAGCCGCCGGGCCAGCTCGGTCACCTCGGTGGAGACGGTGTGTAGCGTCTCCGTTGCTTCCTGGGTGGTCTCCAGGCGCTGGATGGTCCCGGCCATGATCTGGGACAGGTCCGTCATGGCGCTGAAGATCTGCGTGAAGCCCGCGTTCTGCTGCGTCACCGCCGAGGCGATCTGCCGCACTGCCGCCGAGTTCTCCTGGGAGATCCTCGACAGCTCGCGCAGGCTGTGGCCCGAGGCCTTCGTCTTCTCCAGTCCTCGGGCGATCTGCGTCGCGCCCTGTTCGCCCATGGCCCCCGCGTCGCGGACAGCCTCGCTGATGTCGTCGAGGATGCCCTGGATCCTCGCGGTGGCGGCGATGGACTGGTTGGCCAGGGCGCGGATCTCCTTGGCCACCACGCTGAACCCCTTTCCGTGCTCTCCCGAGCGCACGGACTCGATCGCCGCGTTGAGCGCGAGCATGTTGGAGCGATCCGCCAGGGTCTTCACCGTCTGGGTGATGTTGCCGATCTGCGCCGCGCTCTGCCTCAGCCGATCCAACCGGTCCTGGATGGCGGTCACGGACTCCTGGATGGACGAGAGGCCCGCCAGGCTCTGCTCGACGGCCACCTCGCCCTCTCGGCCCAGCTCCTCGGCACGGCGCGCCACGCCCAGCACCGCCTCCGCCCGTTCCGCCGCCATGTTCGACGTCTGCTTGATCTCCTCCGAGGTGACCTGCGCCTGCTGGAGCGCCGCCGCCTGCTGGGTGAGGCTCTGCTGCTGCTCGTCATTGGCCGTGCGCAGCTCGCTCCCAGCGGAGAGCAGCCGGGTGGCCGAGGCGTGCAGGGCCTGGGGGATCTGCCGCAGCCCCAGCCGCACCGCGTTCAGCCCCGAGGCGAGATCGCCAATCTCATCGGTGGACACCCACTGGGGCGCGGAGGACCTGCCCGCGGCCAGATCCTCGATGGCCACCCGAACGGCCCCTGTGCCGCTCGCCAGTCGCCGGGCCATCAGCCAGAAGGAGACCGAGGGCAGCACGAGCACCAGCGCGCACACCCAGAGCAGACCGAAGGTGAGGTTTCCGGAGAAGGTCTCCTCCAGGTGCTGGAGCTGGGCCAGGGAGCGGGTCGCGCCCTCCTCCAGCAACTCCTGGCGCAGCACATTCCGCACGCGGAGCAGCTCCATCACCACCACGCACCCGCCCATGAAGAGCATCGTGGCGATGGAGACGATGAAGGTGATCGGGAGCACCCAGGACTGGCGCGGCCAGAAGAGGCCCCGGCCGTCGGGCACCACGCTCGACTGTCGCTGCTGCTCGCCGATGGCGAGCGGCAGCACCAGCCTCTCCAGGGTGAGACCGAAGGGAACGGCGAGTACGCTGCTGCAGAAGAGGCCGAGCACGGCTCCCAGCCACGCGTCCGCCGGATCCTTCCCTCCGTGAAGGCACACCCCCAGGGCGATGACGTAGCCACCCAGCGGCCAGCCGAGGCCGGTGATGAGGAAAGCCGCCCGCCAGGGGAGCTGGAGAATGCGGGAGAGCCGCACCCCTGGCCCGTCATGGGGGTGGAAGGCCAGTGCCCCTCGCAACATGGCCCCGAAGAGGATGTACGGGTAGAGGGTTCCCAGCACGAGGATCACTCCGGGGAGGGTCTTCGCGACGGCCACCACTCCGTCCCAGCCCGTCACTCCCTGGGTGATGCTGTTGAGGTATGCCGTGGCCGGAGCCACCGGGAAGCACCACAGCATGTACATGAGGAGCGCTCGGCGAGTGAGTGCTCGCTGCATGGACAGCGACTCCAGATCGGCCATGGGACTGCCTCCCCCTCTCGAGGCACGTCGACGGGCTTCACCCCGTAATAATATGAGAACCGGGCGGCATTCTTCTGTTGCCGACGGATTCGACGCAAGGTGAATGGCGTGGAGGGTCCGTTTTTCGTCACCCTTCCCCGTCAACGGCGCCCGCGCCGCGTCCACGCCTCCTGTATACCGGCGCGCGAAGCACACCCCACGGAGGACATCCATGCCAACAGCCGTAGTCACCGGAGCGGGAATTCGGATCGGCAAGGCGATCGCCCTGGCGCTGGCCGAGGCGGGTCATGATCTCGCGCTGCACGTCCACCGCTCGAGCCAGGGCGCCGAGGAGGTGGCGGAGAAGGCCCGAGCCCTGGGCCGCACCGTCACCCTCCACCGCGCCGATCTCGGGACCCGGGAGGGAGTGGAGTCGCTGGCCGCCTCCGTGCTGGCGGCGCACCCGAGCCTGGATGTCCTGGTGAACAACTCCGGCATCTTCGAGCGGGTGGCCTTCGAGGAGATAACCCGCGAGCAGTACCACCGGATGATGGGCATCAACCTGGAGGCGCCCTTCTTCCTCACCCAGGCGCTGCTCCCGGCGCTGCGGGCGACCCCCCAGCCGCTGGTGGTGAACCTCACCGACATCGGTGCGGAGCGGGCGGAGAGCCACTATGCCCATTACTCCGTGAGCAAGGCGGGGCTGATCATGCTCACCCGGGCGCTGGCGGTGGAGCTCGCGCCCCAGGTGCGGGTGAACGCCATCTCCCCGGGGACGGTCGTCTTCCCCGAGGACTTCGACGAAGCCGCCCGACAGGCCACTCTCGCCCGCATTCCCCTCGGGCGTGTGGGCTCGGCCGAGGACGTGGCCCGTGTGGTCGTCTTCCTGGCGCGCGAGGCGCCCTACATTTCGGGACAGGTGATCGCCGTGGATGGAGCCCGGAGCGCACAGCTATGAGTTACCCCTTGTCGGAGAGTCTGCCCTTCACCCCGCGAGACGAGCGGGGCCGCCCTCTGGATGTGATCGAACTGCGCCGCATCCAGGTGCGGTGCATCGTGGGGGTGTACCCGGCGGAGAGGGGGACGCCGCAGCCGCTGGACATGGATGTGGCCCTCTATCTGGACACCCGGAAGGCGGCCTCGGCGGGGAGCCTGCGGGACACGGTGGACTACGCGAGGTTGGCGGGGGAGCTGCGCTTCCTGCTGGAGAACGCGGACTTCCGCCTGCTGGAGACGGCCGCCGAGGCCCTGTGCCGCTACGTACTGGCCCCTCCCACCGAGGACTCGACGCGCGCCCAGGTGCGGGGCGTCACCCTGAGGTTGTCCAAGCCGGAGGCGCTCGGCGCCGCGGGCCAGGCCTCGTTGCAGGTGTACCGCGCCGCGGACGAATACCGGTTCGAACGCGAGGACAAGCCCTTCGGGCGGGTGGACATCGTCTTCGAGGACGCGCACGTCGGCATCTACCGGCTGCGCATCGCCCCAGGACGCTCCATCCTCACCCACGAGCATCGGCAGATGGAGGAGGCCGAGCTGGTGCTGGGCGGGGGGCTGCTGCTGCAGGGGCGGCCGGTGCGGGCGGGGACGGGCTTCCAGTGGCCGAAGCGCTTCCCCCACCGCTACGACAACGCTCGGGAGCAGGAGCAGACGGTGCTGTGCGTGGACCGTCCGGCCTTCATCCCCTCGGACGAGGTGGAGGTGCCCGAGCCGGAGGGCGGACTGGTGCCCGTGGAGGGACGGGCCTACTACCCGGAGGCGAGCGGTTCCGAGGTGAAGGGATGAGAGAGGGGCCTCCAGGAACCCGGAAGGTGTTGGTGACGGGAGGGGGAAGCGGGATTGGCCTCGCGGTGGTCGAGGCGCTGTTGCGGGCAGGGGGTCGGGTGGTGGTGAGCGGGCGCCGAGGTGAGCGGCTCGACGCGGTGGCGCGGGCCTGGCCCGGTCAGGTGGTGGCGCTGCCGTGCGATCTAGCCTCCCCCTCCGAGCGGGAGGGGCTGCTGGAGCGGGCGCGCGCGGCGCTGGGCGGGTTGGACGGGTTGGTGCATTCGGCGGGGCTGGCGGTGCATCAGCTCCCGGGCCACATCTCCGAGGAGGCGTTGCGGGCCCAGCTCGAGGTGAACCTGGTGGCCCCGCTGCGCCTGGGGGAGGAGGCACTCTCCGTGCTGGAGGAGGGAGGGGGCATGGTGTTCCTCACGTCCACGCTGGCTTCGAGGCCGCTGCCGACCAGCACCATCTACAGCGCGGCCAAGGCGGGGCTGCTGGCGGGAATGCGCTCGCTGGCCCTGGCGGGGGCGGGGCGTCGACTCAGGGCCAACGCCGTCTGCCCGGGGGTGGTGGACACGGAGATGGTGCGAACCCCCCGGCTGGCGCCCGGAGAGACGCCGCCGGAGGGAGAAGCGCTCGAGCGGAGGATCTCCGAGCAGCTCGAGGCCCTGGGAGCACTGCATCCGCTCGGGAGGCTGGGGCGGGCGGAGGAGGTGGCCGAGGCGGTGGTCCACCTGCTGGGGGCTCCGTGGACGACGGGAAGCGAGCTGGTCGTCGACGGAGGCCTGCTGCTCAGGGAATGAGCCCCTGCCCCACTCCTCCCTCTCCCTCCGGGAGAGGGTTGGGGTGAGGGTGCCTGTCCTCAGTCCTGTTCACCCCGGTAGATGCAGCCCGAGGTACAGGTCTCGCGCACCATGACCTGGGAGAGCTGAGGCAGCAGGGGGCGCACTCGCTGCCAGATCCACCGAGCGAGGTTCTCGCTGGTGGGGTTGGAGAGGCCCTCGATCTCGTTGAGGTAGTAGTGATCGAGCTGCGCCAACACGGGCCGGGCGGCCTCGGAGATGTCGGCGAAATCCACGACCCACCCGCTGCTCTCCCCGATGGGGCCTCGGACGTGGAGGGTGATCCGATAGGAGTGGCCGTGCAGGCGGGCGCACTTGTGGCCGGATGGGACGTTGGGGAGGCGGTGCGCCGCCTCGAAGGTGAACTCCTTGAAAATCTCCAATGCAGACTCCTCTGTGCTACCCCGGAAGCTAAGCGAAAACTCGAGGCGACGCTGCTTCTTCTCGACGCGAGGGTGCGCAGGAGGGGTTCCGAGCGGGCAGTCGCCCTCCCCCTTCGCCAGATGCCTTGGGTGCAAATACAGACACATCTGGATGCGGAAGCGGCCGTCATGGCAATTGCGTTTGATAT
>QKJM01000432.1 GCA_003249315.1 Archangium sp. | reverse complement strand
GTTCATCTGGCGCGGTGCGAACTCTGGGAGAAGATGGGGCGGGCGGACTTCTCCAGGGGCCTGTCGCCCGGCCCGGCCGTCGAGGCCGCCGAGGAGGCGTGCAGCCGCGCGGTACTCTCGAGCTCGAAGGATGGCCGGGCCGTCGTGCAGCGGGCCCTCGTGCTGCTGGCGCGGGTGCATGTGCTGGGGCGCAGCGCCGCGGAGGACTCGGTCCCCCTGGTGGAGGAGGCGCTCGAGGCCGCGGAAGAGGGTGTACGGGCTCGTCCTGGGGGCGTCATGGCCCACTACGCGGTGGCTCAGGCTCTCTATCTTCGGACCCGGCTCCTGTACGCGCTGGGCCGCGAGGCGACCATGGCGCCGGCCATCGAGGCGTATCAGCGGGTTCTCTCGCTGGAGCCGGGCTTCACCTGGGCTCATAACGAGCTGGGGGAGGCGTATCTCGAGGAGGCCCGGAGAGAACTCAGGGGGGGGCGGGATGCGACGCCGTTGCTGGAGAAGGCGGTCCTCCAGTACGAGCAGGCCATCGCTCTCGACCCTGGATTCACGTTACCCGTGGGCGGTTTGTTGCAAGCGTCGACGGTTCGGCTCGAAGCGGAGACCGATCGAAGGCGCGAAGCGCCAGAGGTGCTCCGGGCTCTCTCCCTCGCGCTGACCCGGCTCGAGCAACAGGGCTCCAACTCCTGGGTCGTCGCGTTGTGGAAGGCTCGTGCATATCGGCTCCGCGCCCGCCATGAGTTCGTGCTCGGTCGGGATCCCCGCCCGTTGCTCGAGAGCGCATTCGAGGTGATCCGCGCCATCGCCGGAGATTCTCCGAATGACCCCTTGCTGCTCAAAGAGTTTCGAAAGTGCCAGCTCCTCTCGAACCAGATCAGCGGTTCTGTTCGCTAGATTCACGACATACACGAATTGATTGATTGGCACGGAAATCAGATGAGGCATATAGGTAATAAACACGTACGCAGGGGCGGTCTCCGTGCCTGAATGGAATCAGGGGGTTCATATGTTGATGTGGTGCGCGCGTTTTCTGTTCATTGCTTTCGTCATGGCCAGTCTCGGTGGATGTGGGAGTACCGAGGAGTGGCCCGAGCAAGGTCGTTTCGTTGCATCCGTCGAGCAGGCGGCGATGGGCAATGATGAGGATGAACGTCTCCCGCCCGATGGATTGAACGGCACGAGCCCCTCCTGCTTCTGGGCCCGGGGCAGCCAGCAGGCGCTCAGGTCACTGGGCGGCGTTGCTCTCGACCGGGGCGACGGGTTCCTGCCGAGAATTGCCCTCGACCAGGTCCCCCAATCCTGCCGGGAGGTCCTCCGCTCCGCCGTCGAGTGTGCCCTCACCCCGGATCAATCCGTGGAGGATCCGGTGACGGGTGAACGCTACACGGGCTGGTGGGGGCTCGCCCCCACATGGCTCGGCGGCGCGCTGAACGAGCAGGGGCGCCGGTACGTGACGGCGTGCATGGTTCAGCGGCTGAACTACTACGGGGCCTCCGTCCCCATCCGCCTCGAGGGGCCGCATTCCGCCATCGTGCGCAACCTGACCGAAGGCTCGGAGTACCCCATCGAGGAGTCGACCGTCTTCGGCGACCTGTTCTCGTCCACCACCCCCCTGGATGGGCTCCTGCCCGCGTTCGAGGTGTACGTCTGCTGGGAGGATCTGCTGCCCCAGTCCTGTGGTCTGCTGGGTCTGCCCCTGCTCCTCGAGAAGCGGATCTGCGATGACGTGCCGCTGTGCGGGCTCGTGACGCTGGGCCCGTGTGCCTTGTCGTGCGCGCAGAATGGCGACTATTGGATGTGTCAGTCGGGTCTGCTCTCGTCGTGGTGGACGGAGACGGTGAGGGTCAGGCTGGAGACGGCCACCTGTCAGTGAGCGCGTCTCCTCGAGAGGGGCGCCTTCGCGCTATGGGGTCACATTCACCGTGACCTGGTCCCGAGCGGTGTTGCCCTGGTTGTCCGTCACGCACACCCGGGCGTTGTAGCTCCCGGGTGAGGGGAAGTACTTGAAGGGGTTGGCGCCATAGGCGTAGGTGCCGTCATCGAAGGTCCAGGCCACCTGGGTCACGTTGCCGTCCGGATCATGGCTGGAGGATGAGAACTGGACGGCCAGTGGCGCACTCCCGGTGGTCGGTGAGGCCGCCACCGAGGAGAGCACGGGCGCCTGGCCCGAGACGCCCCTCTTGAGGAACCAGGGCACCGTGGTGGGGTTCGTCTTGAAGAAAGCCAGCAACTGCTCGGCCACCTTCTGCCGACCGCTCGTCGAGGGATGGGTGAAGTCGGCCACCACGTCCGAGCAATGCCAGACGAAGCCGTCCGAGCGGGGCTGCTCTCCATCCGCCCACAGGTAGGGCCCCCACAGCAGCAGCGGCGCCATCACGGGCCCCTGGCTGGCATGAGGGTTGAGAGCCGGATCGCCGGAGATCTGCTGCTCGATGATCCACTTGACGGCGAAGCCCGTCTCATAAGCGTAGGGCTCGGGGTTGAGGTCGGCGGGGTTGTCCGTATAGGCGCGGGTGCGGCTGGAGAGGTAGGCCAGCTTGATGTTGGGATAGCGCAGCCTGAGGTTGCGCACGACGGTGCCCAGATCATCGCGCAGTTGCTGGGCGTGGGTGGGGAAGGCGCCGTAGCTGGCCTCCTGCTTGTAGGCCTGTTTGATCCACGCCACCTGTACCTGGGCGGGCGTCAGGCCGTTGTTCGCCAGAACTGAATCCACCTGGGCCCAGGTGGCCGCCTGCGGATCCAACCACAGGGGAATGTCCTTGCCGCCCTGCGCTCCGTTGATGAGCACCGTCCGGGAGAACTTCGCGGGATCCCCATTGGCCAGGGAGATGAAGGATCCGAACTCCTGGTTGGTATTGGACATGCCAATGGAGAGCACCACCACGCGCCCGTTGGTGTTGTCGGTGTTTCCGTTGGCGTCCAGTGGTCGCAGCGCGTTGGCGATGTCGAACGCGGCCTGCGCATGGGCTGGAGGTGGGTTGTTGGTGCCCCCGGGGTAGAGGCCCCCTTGCCGGCCTCCGTACTGCCCAGGGCCCAGGTCTGGCAATGGAACACGCCCCGTGTACGTCAGGCTACAGTCGCCACGCGCCTGGTTCGCTCCCAGCACTCCCACCAGCAGCGCAAATCCATATCCAAGAAAGTGGTGCCTCAACGTCTTCTCCTTCGAAGGGCCCGGTGCCATCGGGACGGTGTTTTTCAAGAAAGAGCAATTCTCTCAGTAATACGTGTTTTCTTGGAAGTCAAGATTTGTCGGGAATGTCCTGATGGGCTGTCCGTCGAAGTGTCTGACTCCGCGAGCGGCGAGCGGGGCTCTCCGGCGGAGCCCCGTGACACCCGTGTCAGGGGGACGACACCTGCACGGACTGTGTGCCGAGGAATTTCGCGGAGTTGTAGTATCGCGAAGCTGGCGCGTGCCTTGCTGAACAGTGCGGCTTCCACTCAACAACGAAGGGGGAGAACCCATGAGGCGGAAGCTCTTGTTTGGCAGTGCGGTCCTGCTGACCCTGGGGTCGGTGGCGTGTAGCAACCCTCCGGAGGCGCAGGAGGTCGCGGATCTCACCGCCAGTCGCTCGGCGGACATGGTGCGCGGGATGGGCAACGGCATGTGGATGATGTCGGAGCTGTCCTCCATGCAGAGCCTGGGGGACTCGGCCACCCTTCTTCAGGAGGCTTTCAGCGAGGTGCCTCTTACCGGCGCGCCTACCTGTCCGCCGGAGGGGTGTGATGGCCCGACGACGGGCCCGACGATGCCCGGCGTGCCGGATCCGATGGTGACGGATGCCCAGGCGGCACTGCTGGAGAAGTACCTGCGCGAGCGCGTCTTCACCGAGGCCAACGTCGAGGCTACCGATGGGGACTCTACCCTCTTCCGCCTGATGGGGGAGGACCTATGCACCACCGGCAGCGCGCCGGCGGACCCCATTTGCGTAGCGGAGGTGGACCGGATGGAGCTGCGCGTGCGCGCCACCCGCAGCGGAGAGGAGAGCCTGAACCTGGAGCTGCTCATCGGTCCGGAGCGCGCCGGGCCGGTGACGCTGCGCTTCGAGCCGAAGAGCGTGGCGGTGGTGATGGACCTCTCCGCTGTGAAGGCGGCGCTCGTCTTCCTGGACTCGGAGGCCGCGCAGTCCCTGCCGAAGGTGATGGCGGGTCAGCTCGAACTGCGACTGACGGAGAACGGCCCGCAGGATCTCACCTTCAGCACGGCCATCCTCGGTGACATCCGGGTGGAACTGGACGCGAACGGCGCCACGCGGACCTTCACCACCGCGAAGACGAACCCGCTCTCCTCGCTGCGCATGGAGGGGCCGGCGAAGCGGGCCACCTTCGAGCTGAACCTGGGGGCCACGGAGTACCGGGGGCCCTACCAGAGCGACGCGGCGGAGCTTGCGGGCAAGGAGATGGTGCTCGCGCTCTCGGGCCTGTCCTTCGCCTTCAGCGCCGAGGAGGGCAAGGAGGACTTCGTCGTCGCGCACGTGGGCCTGGGCGAGGCGCAGAGCTACGTGAGCCTGGACGGGACGAAGCTCTTCACGGCGGACCTCAACGCCCTCTCCGGGCGGCACTTCGATCTCAACCTCTCCCGGGGTGCGAACGGGCTGCCGCTGGTGCGTGTGCTGCCGGAGTTCGATCTGGTGACGCGCTTCTTCCTCCAGCCGCTGAAGGCGGACGCCACGGCGAGCGTGCCGCCCTTCTATGAGGACGAGACGTACCACGTGCGGTTGAGCGGTGGTGGCGCCCCGAGCTTCCTCCCGGTGCCGGGCGACGAGACGACGGGCTTCCCCGGTGGCCTGCGGGTGGTCTCCGGTGAGTTGTCGCTCGAGGCCGGGGGGACGGCGGTGACGGTGCCCGCGGGCTCGTGCCTGGTGGGCAAGGAGGTGGCAGCCGAGGGCGCCCACCCGCTGCTCGGCCACTTCGAGGCCAGCGCCTGCCCGTGAGGGCTCGCCTCAGCGCTCCCCGCGGTGTGCGTCCGCGGGGGGTGTTGGGGGGAGGGGACACCAGGCCGCGGCGCTGGTTCCTGTGTGAGCGCTCCCTGTGTCAGGCCAAGCGGAGCTGTTGCTCTCCGCGCCACTGTCCGCGAGGTCGCACCTGCTGACGCCGATGCCCTCCAGGGCCTGAGCTGAGGCTGCTGCTCCCTGGCCCCCCTGCCGCTCCCCTCGCGTGCTCGTTCGTCACTGTCGGGAGACCCTGTCATACTCCGATCGACCCACCAGGATTCTTGTAGGTCCTGACTTGATTGGAGGACCCGGCCATGCGGCTCCGCGCGTGCATCGCACTTCTGCTCTTTGTCTCAGCCTGTGCTACGTCAGCGCCGAGCCCAAGAGAGCCAGCGGCTCGAGCCCCGAGGCTCGCCAACCTCCAGCGAGCGGCGACGTTGCCCTGGACGGACGGGGGGCGGTGCGCCGTCCGCGAGGCTTCCCTGCCCTGGCCCGAGCTGGCGGAGCGGTGTTTTCATGCTCTCGACCACGACCGGGTCGAGTTTCACGACATCACGGGACGCTGCGCGGTTGCCTCCGCTGGTGCCGCTGCCGTGGGGTTCGGGGTCTGCGTCCTGGCGGCCCCGGAGCTTGTTGTGGGAGCGGTGGTTGTGGCGGGCGTGGTAGTGGTGGGATTCGCCATCAAAGAGGCCCTGGATGCGTATGAGCTGAAATGGGCCGATCCCGAGGACGAAAGGCTCGCGCCTGAAACGAGTCCCCTGCCTGAAACGAAGCCCGCCCCGCAGAAACCCTTGCCGAAACAAAGGCCCACGCCGGAGCCAGTGGGCCAGGACTGGCCGCCCCCGTTGCCACCTGAGCCCCTGGATCGAGAGCGCCGTCCTGAGTGCAGGCCCGTCCCGGTGCCGCACGCGGGCGAGGATGACCCGCATAACGAGTGCGCCGACAAGTTTCCGCCCAACCGTTATCCCGGCATGGACGTGCTCGTGAACGGAGTACGCTTCGATGCGCTGCAAGTCGGCGTGCGCGTGCTGTGGGAGATCAAGACCCATCGATTTGACACATACAATGACTTTATCCGGGATCAGG
>QKJM01000534.1 GCA_003249315.1 Archangium sp. | reverse complement strand
AGGCAGGGGCGGGTGACGCGGGTGGCGCAGCGGCGCTTCGTACACATGCGGCACAAGCACCTGGCGGGGCAGGAGCTGGTGCTCGAGGCGGAGAACTGGAGCGGACGGGTGCAGGTGCGCTCGGCGCTGGACGGTCGGGTGGTGAACGCGGGGGTGGCGCGCTACCGGCAGCTCAACGGCAAACACCTGCGGCCGCTGGTGACGGAGGAGCCTTGTCCGGAGATGATGCTGCTGGAGGTGGAGACGGTGCAGTCCCGCCTCGAGGTGGCGCAGGCGGCGCGCACGCGGCTGCTCGTGGACGGGCAGCCGGTCGAGGCGCGGCGGGGGCTCCTGGAGGAGGAGGGCTACATTGCCCACGAGTTCGAGGTGGAGCTGAAGCAGGGCCAGCGGCTGGCGGTGGAGAAGGTGGTGGCGCTGTACTCCTCGAGGGACCACGCGGTGTCGGAGGCCGCCCAGGAGGCCCGGCACGCGGTGGAGATGGCGCCCGCGCGCTTCCACGAGCTGGAGTCCACCCACATCCAGGCGTGGAAGCACCTGTGGCACCGGTGCCACCTGGAGCTGGAGCTGAGCGAGACCGCGGACACGCAGCGGGTGCTGCGGCTGCACATCTTCCACCTCCTGCAGACGGTGTCCCCTCATTCGATCGACCTGGACGTGGGCGTGCCGGCGCGGGGGTGGCACGGGGAGGCGTACCGGGGACACATCTTCTGGGACGAGCTGTTCATCTTCCCCTTCCTCAACCTGCGGCTGCCGGACCTGACGCGCGCGCTGCTGCGCTACCGCTACCGGAGGCTGCGGCGGGCGCGCGAGGCGGCGAAGGAGGAGGGCTTCCGGGGAGCGCTGTTCCCCTGGCAGAGCGGCAGCAACGGGCGGGAGGAGAGCCAGCGGCTGCACCTCAATCCGCGCTCGGGAAGGTGGGTGCCGGACGTGACCTGGCTGCAGCGTCACATCAACGCGGCCATCGCCTACAACGTCTGGCAGTACTACCAGGCCACGGCGGACTCCGAGTTCCTCTACTTCTACGGGGCGGAGATGCTGCTGGAGCTGGCCCGCTTCTGGGACAGCATGGCCATCTGGAACGAGGCCCTGCAGCGCTACGAAATCAAGGGCGTGATGGGGCCGGACGAGTACCACACGGGGTACCCGGACCGGGCCGAGCCGGGGCTGGACAACAACGCCTACACCAACCTGATGGCCGTCTGGGTGCTGACCCGGGGCCTGGAGGTGCTGCGGCTGCTGCCGGGGGAGCGGCGGGAGGAGCTCCGTGAGGCCCTGGCACTGGAGGAGGAGGAGCTGAAGCACTGGGAGGACGTGAGCCGGAAGATGCGGCTCGTCTTCCACGAGGACGGGGTGCTCAGCCAGTTCGAGGGCTACGAGCACCTGGAGGAGTTCGACTGGGAGGCGTACCGCGCGCGGTACGGGGACATCCAGCGGCTGGACCGGATACTGGAGGCGGAGGGGGACTCGCCCAACCGCTACAAGCTGTCGAAGCAGGCGGATGTGCTGATGCTCTTCTACCTGTTCTCGACGGACGAGCTGCGGGAGCTGTTCGAGCGGCTGGGGTATGTGTGGGATGAGGAGATGGTGCCGCGGACGGTGGAGTACTACCTGAAGCGGGTGTCGAACGGCTCGACGCTGAGCGGGGTGGTCCACTCGTGGGTGCTGGCCCGGAGCGACCGGCCACGCTCGTGGAAGCTGTGCTGCGAGGCGCTGCGCAGCGACATCTCGGACGTGCAGGGGGGGACGACGCCGGAGGGCATCCACCTGGGCGCAATGTCGGGGACGGTGGACCTGGTGCAGCGGGCGTACACGGGAATCGAGGTGCGTGGAGACCTGCTGCACTTCGACCCGAACCTGCCGGAGGGGGTGAAGCGGTTGAGGTTCTCGGTGCGCTACCGGAGGCACCTGCTGGATGTGGAGATTACACAGGAGAAGCTGGTGCTCTCCAGCCGGTGGAGGGCGATGGAGCCGCTGGAGCTCATGGTGCAAGGCGTGCATTTCCAGATGAGGGCCTGCGAGATGATGGAGTTCCCGCTGGAGAGGCCGCGGGTGGACTCGAACGGGAGCCTGTGGAGCCCGTCCGCCTGACGTCCGTACGCCCGAGAGCCCTCGGGCCGGCCGAGCCGCGGGGGACACCGGGCGCGTCACTAGATTGACGGTATGCGCGCGCCTCCCATCTCCGACTATGCCCTCCTGTCCGACTGCCACTCGGCGGCGCTGGTCCGCCGGAATGGCTCGATGGACTGGCTGTGCCTGCCCCGCTTCGACTCGCCCTCGGTGTTCGGCCGGTTGCTGGACGCGGAGGCGGGCCACTGGGTGCTCAGGCCGGTGAGGAGTCGCTCGCTGCGCCGTTACCTGGAGCGGACGCTGGTGCTGGAGACGGTGCATCACACGCCCACGGGAATCGCGGTGCAGGTGGAGGCGATGGCGCTGGGGTGGCGCTCGCGGGAGCACGAGCTGGGGCAGGGGGCACCGGGGGTGCTGCTGCGCCAGGTGCGGTGCGTGGAGGGGCGGGTGGACTTCGAGACGGAGCTCGTCCCTCGGCCCGAGTACGGGCTGGTATACCCGCTGCTGAGCGAGGTGGAGGGCGGGGTGCTGGCGTGCGGTGGGCCGGACCTGTTGCGACTCTCCTCACCGGTGCGCTTGTCGGTGGAGGACTCGCGGGCGAGGGGCCGCTTCACCCTGCGGGCGGGAGAGTCAGCGGGCTTCGCGCTGGAGCACCGTTCGCGCTGGGAGGCCGCGCCGCGCGAGTGGACGCAGGAGACGATCGCCGTGCGCCTGGAGGACACGGTGGAGGCGTGGCGGAGCTGGGCGGAGATGCACCAGCGCTACGAGGGCCCGTGGCGCGAGCTGGTACACCACAGTGGCCGGGTGCTGCAGGCGCTCACCTACCAACCCACGGGCGCCATCATCGCGGCGCCCACCACGTCGCTGCCGGAGGTGGCGGGAGGGGAGCGCAACTGGGACTACCGCTACACCTGGCTGCGTGACGCGAGCCTCACCCTGGAGGCGCTCTGGGTGGCCGCCTGCCCTGACGAGGCCGAGCACTACTTCGACTTCCTCACCTCGGCGATGACGCAGATGAGCCGGGGGATGGATTTGCAAATCATGTATGGGATTGGCGGCGAGCATGACCTGACGGAGCGGGAGCTGCCGCACCTGGCGGGGTGGAGGGGGAGCCGGCCGGTGCGAGTGGGGAACGGGGCGTGGAAGCAGCGGCAGCTCGACGTGTACGGCGAGGTGCTGGCGGCGGCGCACCGGTTGTGGGAGCAGCTCGACACGCTGGACGCGCATGGCCGGCGCTTCCTGGTGGCGCTGGCGGACACGGCGGCGGACCGCTGGAGGGAGCCGGACCAGGGCATCTGGGAGATTCGAGGCGAGCCGCGGCACCACCTGTACTCGAAGCTGATGTGCTGGGTGGCGATGGACCGGGCGCTGGAGATGGCGCGGTTGTTGGAGGCGGGGCAGGAGCGGGTGGCGCGCTGGAGGCGGGTGAGGAGGGACATTCGCGACGCCATCCTGGAGCATGGCTTCAACGAGCGGGTGGGGGCCTTCACGCAGTCCTTCGACTCGGAGGTGCTGGATGCGTCGGCGCTGATGCTGCCGATCGTCGGCTTCCTCCCGGCGAACGAGCCGAGGATGAGGGCGACGCTGGAGGCGATCGAAAGGGGCCTCACGGATGAGCGGGGGCTGGTGTATCGCTACCAGGGAGAGGACGGGCTGGAGGGAGAGGAGGGGACCTTCCTCCTGTGTACCTTCTGGCTGGCGCAGGCGTACGCGCGGGCGGGAGAGGTGGAGCGGGCGAGGGATGCGTTCTCGCGGGCGGTGGAGTACGTGAACGACGTGGGGCTGCTGGCGGAGGAGGTGGAGCCGGAGAGCGGAGAGCTCCTGGGCAACTTCCCGCAGGCCTTCAGCCACATCGGGCTGGTGAACGCGGCGTGGGCAATCACACAAGCGGAGGAGGCGCGGAGAGGGACCGTATATGCCCCCTCTCCCTCTGGGAGAGGGCTGGGGTGAGGGTGCCCGTCCCCGTGTCTCCGAAAACCGCCTACTCCGCGGGAGGCCCGAGCGCATGCGTGGTGCGCAGAGGTCGCTCGGGCAGGAGGAAGGTGGCGATGAACCCCAGCACGGCGATGAGGATGGCGATGCGGTAGATGGCCGCGATGGCCACGGTGAAGGCCTCCGCGAGCGCGTGTTTCACCCGAGCCACCGCGGCCACCGCCTGGGCCTCCAGCAGATCCAACCGCGCCAGCGCCTCGGACTCGGCGTGGCCGTCGAGCTTCTCCCTCACCTCGCGCCGCTGCTGCTCGATTCGGACGTGCAGGGCCTCGGTCACCTCCTCGGAGGGGAATGCACGCCCGCCGATGGCGCCCTCTCCGCTCCCGGCCATCTGCTCGGGGCGAAGGCGCTCGCGGATGGCGACGGGCAGCCCGGCGGTGGCCTCGGCGGTGCGAGTGGCCATCTCGGCGGAGAGCGTGGCGGCGAACACCGTGCCCATGATGGCCACGCCGATGGTGGAGCCCATCTGTCGGAAGAAGGTGACGGAGGAGGTGGCCATGCCCACCTGCCACGGCGGCACCGCGTTCTGGATGGCGAGCGTGTACAGCGGGAGCCCCGGGCCGATGCCCAGTCCCACGAGCACCATCTTCATCGTCACCGAGGCCTGGGTGGAGTCGGGCGAGAGGGTGAAGGCCATGAGGGCATAGCCCACGGTGAGCACGCAGAGCGCACCGAGCATCAGCCTCCGGTAGTGGCCGAAGCGCGAGACGAGCTGGCCGGCGAGCACGTTGCCGGCCACCACGCCGAAGGTGAGCGGGGTGATGGTGAGGCCGGCGCGAGTGGCGGACAGGCCCACCACGTTCACCATGAAGAGCGGCAGGAAGATGATGACCGAGAGGAAGCCCGCGCCGAGGATGAAGACGGCGAGGTTGCCCATGCTGAAGGTGCGGTCGCGGAAGAGGCGCAGGTCGAGCAGGGGCTCGGCGGCGTGCCGCTCGGCGAGGAGGAAGAGGACGAGCCCCAGCGCGGAGAGCGCGAAGAGGCCCAGCACCTGCCAGGAGCCCCAGGGGAAGCCGGTACTCCTGGGAGACTCGGAGGAGCGGCCGAGGCTGAGCGCGAGCAGCAGCGGCACCACGGTGAGCACCAGGGTGAAGGCACCGGCCAGATCCAACCGGGGGCGCTGCTGGCCGGCGCGGGGGTGGAGCGGCGGCATGCGCAGGAGGATGAAGCCGAGCGCCAGAGCGCCGAGGGGGAGGTTGATGAAGAAGACCCAGTGCCAGCCGAGCGCATCGGTGATGAAGCCGCCCACGAGCGGGCCCACCACGCTGGAGAAGGCGAAGACGGCGCCGATGAGGCCCTGGTACTTGCCGCGCTCGGAGGGGGGGAAGAGGTCGGCGACGATGGTGAAGGCGGCGGTGAAGAGGGCCGCGCTGCCGAGGCCCTGCACCACGCGGAAGAGGATGAGGGGGAGGGTGCCCTGGGCGAGCCCGCACAGCACGCTGCCGGTGACGAAGATGGAGATGCCGGCGACGAGGACGGGCTTGCGACCGTGGAGGTCCGAGAGCTTGCCGTAGATGGGGAGCATCACCGTGGAGGCCACGAAGTAGGCGGTGGTGAGCCACGGGTAGACGGCGGGGGGGATGTGGAGGTCGGCCTGGATGGCGGGGCCAGCGGTGGCGATGATGGTCTGGTCGAGCGCGGAGAGCAGCACCCCGAGCATGATGCCGATGAGGGTGAAGAGCCTCTGCTGGGGGGAGAGCTCCTGGGCGCTGGTGGGGTTCGGTGACATGAGGGTTCTTGGGAATGTGTATGCCCCCTCTCCCCCTGGGAGAGGGCTGGGGCGAGGGTCTACCCCCCCGCACCGTTCTCTTCCAGACGTGACCCTGGAATCAATGAGGTAGCATTGGCTTCCCACACACACACCAGGGGGATGTCGATGCTCACCGGACGCATGATGGACTTCCCGCTCACCCTGACGCACTTCCTGGAGCGGGCCCGGACGTACTTCGGCCGCTCG
>QKJM01000820.1 GCA_003249315.1 Archangium sp. | reverse complement strand
GCGGTGGTCCACCTGTGGGGCGCGGGAGAGGTGCCCTCCGAGGAGCCCTCGCTGGAGGAGGTCGAGTCCGCGCAGCAGTCGGGCGTGTACGCGGCCCTGCGCATGGTGCGCGCCCTGGCGAAGCGAGGCGAGGCGGGCAGCGCCAGGCTGTGGCTGGTCACCCGCGGCAGCCAGGCCGTGGGCGAGGTGCCTTGCGGCGGGCCTCTGCATGCGCCCCTGTGGGGCCTGGGACGGGTCATCGCCCTGGAGCACCCGGAGCTGTGGGGCGGGCTGGTGGACCTGGAGCCGGGTGCGCCCGCTGGAGAGGTGGAGGCGCTGTGGCGTGAGCTGTGCGACTCCGAGGGGGAGGATCAGCTCGCGCTGCGCGGCGGTGCGCGGTACGTGGCGCGCCTGGTGCCAGCCTCCCTGGAGCCCACGCCCACGCGGCTCTCCCTGCGCGAGGATGCCACCTACCTCGTCACCGGCGGCCTCGGAGGGCTGGGGCTGCACGTGGCGCGCTGGTTGGTGGAGCAGGGGGCTCGGCACCTGGTGCTGCTCGGTCGGCGCGGTCTGCCCGAGCGCTCCTCCTGGGCCACCCTGCCCCGAGAGGGTGACCTCGGCCGGCAGCTCGAGGCCATCGAGGCCATGGAGGCCTTGGGTGCCACCGTGCATGCCGTCAGCGCGGACGTGGGAGACCCGGTCCGCATGGCCGCTGTCATCGACGAGATGGGACGCGGACCCGCTCCGCTGCGCGGTGTCATCCATGCCGCGGGTGTGTCCACGCTCGTGCCGCTGGAGTCCATGGACGATGCGGCGCTCGGGGCCATCCTCCGTCCGAAGGTGGCCGGTGCCTGGGTGCTGCACCAGCTCACGCGCGAGCTGGAGCTGGACTTCACCGCCTACTTCTCGTCGGGCTCGTCCGTGTGGGGCTCGACGCAGATGGCGCACTACGCGGCGGGCAACCAGTTCCTGGATGCGCTGGCCCACTACCGCCGGGCGCGGGGCGGCCACGCGCTGAGCATCAACTGGGGCCCCTGGGCGGCCGAGGGCATGGTCACCGAGGAGGGGCAGCGCTGGTTCTCGCGCATGGGCATGGGCTCCATCCCCTTGGAGGAGGGGCTGCGCGTGCTCGAGGCGCTGCTCGCCGCGGGGGTGGGTCAGCGCAGCGTGGCCCGGGTGGAGGACTGGAACCTCTTCAAGACGGTGTACGAGGCGCGAGCGCGTCGGCCGCTGCTGGAGGCGCTGGGCTCCACTTCGATCCGGAAGCCGACGGAGGCTCCCACCGGCAGTGAGTGGCTGGAGGAGCTGCGCAAGGCCTCCCCGGAGCGCCGCAAGGAGCAGGTCATCGACTGGGTCCGCGAGGAGGTCGCCAAGGTGCTCGGCTTCCCCTCGACCGCCACGGTGCGGCTGGAGCAGGGCTTCTTCGACGCGGGCATGGACTCGCTCACCGCCGTGGAGCTCAGGCGACGGCTGATGGCGCGGCTGGGCACTCCCATCTCGCCCACGGTCGCTTTCGATCATCCCTCGGTGCAGGAGCTGGCCACCCACCTGCTGCGGGACGTCATCCGCGTGGAGACCCGGGAGGCGGCGGTCGAGCGCGCGGCGAGCAATCCCAACGAGCCCATCGCCATCATCGGCATCGGGTGCCGGGTGCCGGGGGCCGCGGGCCCCGAGGCCTTCTGGCGGTTGCTGGTGGAGGGCGAGGATGCCATCCGCGAGGTGCCCCCCTCGCGATGGGATCTCGACTCCGTCTACGACCCGGAGCCGGGCGTGCCGGGGAAGACCTATACCCGGTGGGGAGGCTTCCTGGACGGGGTGGATCAGTTCGACTCCCAGTTCTTCGGCATCGCCCCGCGCGAGGCGGCGAACATGGACCCGCAGCAGCGTCTGCTGCTGGAGGTGGCCTGGGAAGCCCTGGAGCACGCCGGGCAGGCCCCGGCGCGGATGGCCAACAGCAACACCGGCGTCTTCGTGGGCATCGGCACCAACGAGTACGCCTCGCTGCTGGGCGTGGGGAGCTCGGCGGCGCCGGGGGATGGCTATGTCGCCACCGGCAATGACTCGAGCTTCGCCGCCGGTCGCCTGGCCTACGTGCTGCGCCTGCACGGTCCGGCGATGAGCCTCAACACCGCGTGCTCCTCCTCGCTGGTGTCGGTACACCTGGCCTGCCAGAGCCTGCGCGGCGGTGAGTGCGACCTCGCGCTCGCCGGCGGTGTCAACCTCACCCTCTCGCCCCACTCCACCATCTACCTCGCCCAGCTCCGGGCGCTCTCCAAGGACGGGCGCTGCAAGACGTTCGACGCCTCGGCGGATGGTTACGTGCGCAGCGAGGGCTGCGGCCTCGTGGTCCTCAAGCGCCTGTCCGATGCGCGGAGGGATGGGGACGACATCCTCGCCGTCATCCGCGGCTCGGCGGTCAACCATGACGGCCCGAGCGGCGCGCTCACGGTGCCCAACGGCGCGGCCCAGCAGCAGGTGCTGCGCGCGGCGCTGGCCAGCGCTGGCGTGGCGCCCTCGGACGTGGACTACATCGAGGCGCATGGCACCGGCACCTCGCTGGGCGACCCCATCGAAGTCCGGGCGCTGGCCAGCGTGCTGGGCGAGGAGCGCTCCCCCGAGAAGCCGCTGCTCATCGGCTCGGTGAAGACGAACATCGGCCACCTGGAGGCGGCGGCGGGCATCGCCGGCCTCATCAAGGTGGTGCTCTCGCAGCGCCACGGGGTGCTGCCGCCGCACCTGCACCTCTCGCGGCTCAACCCGCACCTGGAGGTGGACGGCTTCCCGCTGGAGATACCGACCCGGCCCACGCCCTGGCCCGAGCGTGCGCGTCCATGGGTGGCGGGTGTGAGTGCCTTCGGTCTGAGCGGCACCAACGCGCATGTGGTGGTGGAGCAGGCCCCGCCGCCCGAGCCCATCGCCCAGCCGTCGGAGGACGGACTGCACCTGCTCGCGCTGTCGGCGAGGACGGAGCGCGCGCTCGAGCAGCTCGCCGCGCGTGTGGGTGAGCACCTGGGCGCGCACCCCGAGCTGTCGCTGGCGGATGTGTGCCACGAGGCCAACACGCAGCGCACCCAGCACGCGCACCGCCTGGCGCTCACCGTGGACTCGCTGGAGCAGGCCCGCGAGCGGCTGTCGATGCTCTCGCGAGGCGAGGAGGTGCCCCGGTCCTCCAGGGGACGCATGGGGGAGGAGTCCCCCAAGGTGGTCTTCCTCTTCACCGGCCAGGGCTCGCAGTACGCGGGGATGGGACGGGAGCTGTACGCGTCCGAGCCCGTCTTCCGTGAGGCCCTGGACCGTTGCTGCGCCCTGCTCGAGGGCAAGCTGGCCGAGCCCCTGCTGGCGGTGATGCACGGCACGGACACGCGCATCGACGAGACCGAGTACACCCAGCCGGCGCTGTTCGCGCTGGAGTATGCGCTGGCGGAGCTGTGGCGCTCCTGGGGCATCGAGCCCTGGGCGGTGCTGGGCCACAGCGTGGGTGAGTACGTGGCCGCCTGCGTGGCGGGAGTGATGGAGCTGGAGGACGCGCTGGGCCTCCTCGCCGCGCGTGCCCGACTCATGCAGGCGCTGCCGCGGCAGGGGGCCATGGTGGCCATCACCGCCGGAGAGGATCGCGTGGCCGCTGCGGTGGCACCGTATGCGGGGCGCGTGTCGATCGCCGCCCTCAACGGCCCGGAGGACACGGTGATCGCCGGCGAGGCCGAGGCCGTGGAGGAGATTGCCTCGGCGCTGCGGGCCGAGGGCCTCAAGACGAAGCAGCTCACCGTCTCCCACGCCTTCCACTCGCCCCTCATGGAGCCCATGCTGGAGGCCTTCGAGCGCGAGGCGGAGCGGGTGACCTTCCGCGCGCCACGCATCCGCCTGGTCTCCAATGTGACGGGTGAAGTGGTGGAGGATGGCACGGTGCTGGACGCGGCCTACTTCCGCCGCCACGTGCGCGAGCCGGTGCGCTTCCACGACGGAGTGCGGTCTCTCGCCGCGCTCGGTGCCCGGGTCTTCCTGGAGGTGGGTCCGCACCCGACGCTCAGCGGCCTGGCGATGAAGGCCCTGGGCGAGGAGGCGGGGAGCTGGCTGCCCTCGCTGCGCAAGGGCCAGCCGGAGTCGCAGCAGATGCTCACCAGCCTGGGCTCGCTCTACACCCTCGGGGCCTCGGTGGACTGGGTCTCGCTCGACCAGGGGCGCCGCCACGAACGCGTGGCGTTGCCCACCTACCCGTGGCAGCACCAGCGGCACTGGCTGGAGGCTCCCAGGCCCCAGCTCACCGCGCCGGCTCGCTCCAGTGCGGAGGCGCTCGTCGGCCAGCGCGTGCGCTCGCCCCTGAACAAGGCGCTCGTCTTCGAGTCCCGCCACAGCGCCCGCTCGCTGCCCTTCCTGGATCAGCACCGGCTCTACGGCACCATCGTCGTGCCCGGCTCCTGCCACCTCGCCCGGCTGCTGGCCACGGCGGCCCGGTCGCTCGGCGCCGGCCCGTATACGGTGGAGGACTGCGTCTTCTCCCAGCCCGTGGTCCTCGGCGACGAGGAGGAGCGGCTCGTGCAGCTCGTGCTCTCGCCCAAGGGCCAGGACCGCTACGGCTTCGAGTTCTACAGCCTCGAGTCCGCCGAGGACGAGCAGGAGGAGAGCTGGGTCCTCCACGGCTCGGGCTCGCTGCACGTGGGCGGCGAGGAGAACCGCCCCGCGCCGCTCTCGCGCGAGGAGATCCTCTCGCGCTGCCCGCGGCGGGCGGATACCAGCGTCTACGAGCGCAACTGGGAGCTGGGCTTCCACCTCGGTGAGGCGTTCCGGTGGCTGGAGCTCATCTCCGGTGGAGAGGGCGAGTCGCTCTGCCAGCTCCGCCTGCCCACCGCGCGGGACGATCGGGAGCTGTTCATCCACCCGGGTCTGCTGGACTCCTTCCTGCAGGCCATGGGCACGGACCTGATTCGAGAGCAGCAGGGACTGAGCACCGTGTATGTACCCATCTCCGTGGAGCGCCTGCGCTTCTACGAGCAGCCACGGGGCGCGGTGTGGGCGTACTCCGTGCGCAAGGACGCCGCGGGGCCGGTGGGCGAGGTCATCAGCGGGGACGTGTACGTGGTGGACGAGGCGGGGAAGGTGCTGATCGAAATCAACGGGCTGAAGCACAAGCGCGCTCCGCGCGAAGCGCTCATGTCCGTGCTGCGCCAGGGGCCTCGCGACGCGCTGTACGAGCTGGGTTGGCAGCAGAGGTCCGTGGAGGGGAGCACGCCTCCGCGCGGCCGATGGCTGTTGCTGGCGGACGAGGGAGGCACGGCGGAGGCGCTCGCGCGCAAGCTGCGAGAGAGCGGCAGTCGCCCCGTGCTGGTGCGCCCGGGTGAGGCGTTCGCCCGTCACGGTGAGGACCGCTTCACCGTGGAGGCGCGGCGCGCCGAGTCCTATGCCCGGCTGCTGGAAGAGGCGGTGCCGGAAGGGGAACGGCTCGTGGGAGTCGTCCACCTCTGGGCGCTGCGTGAGGCTGGAGGGGAGGAGACGACCCTGGAGGCGCTGCACGAGGCGCACGCGCTGGAGTGCGAGAGCGCGCTGCACCTGGTGAAGCTGCTGGCCGGTGCTCAATCCGCCATGCGGCTGTGGCTGGTGACGGAGGGCGCCCGCGCGCTCCAGGCCGCACCCGGGGCGTCCGCCCTGGAGCAGGTCCCCTTGTGGGGCCTGGGCGCCGTGCTCTCCCAGGAGCACTCGGAGCGCTTCGGCGCGATCGTGGACCTCGAGCCCGGCAAGTCTCCCGAGGAGGCGGCGCTCTCGCTGTGGCGTGAGCTGGGCGCTGGCGATGGGGAGCCGCAGGTGGTCGTGCGAGCGGGCCAGCGTCACGTGGCACGCATGCGCCCGGCTCGCCAGGAACGTCGCTCCGAGTCGCCCGGGCTGCGCCCCGAGGCCAGCTATGTGATTACCGGTGGGCTCGGTGGGTTGGGCCTCTCGCTGGCGCGGTGGATGGTGGAGCAGGGGGCACGGCACCTGGTGCTCGTGGGCCGTCGCGCGCCCGAGTCCGAGGCGCGACAGGTCATCACCGAGCTGGAGGCGGCTGGA
>QKJM01000464.1 GCA_003249315.1 Archangium sp. | reverse complement strand
GGCGCGGTGCTTCGGGGAGGGGCCGCTGGCGGGGAGGCGGGTGCTGCTGACGGCGGGGCCGACGCGCGAGTACCTGGATCCAGTGCGCTTCATCTCGAATCCGTCGACGGGGAAGATGGGGCTGGCGCTGGCGGAAGAGGCGAGGAGGCTGGGGGCGAGGGTGACGGTGGTGCTGGGCCCGGCGGGAGCGGTGGAGCGGGGCGGCTACGAGGTGGTGGACGTGGAGAGCGCGGAGGACATGGCGCGCGAGGTGCTGGCGAGGGTGGAGGAGGTGGACTGCTTCATCGCGGCGGCAGCGGTGAGTGACTGGAGGCCGGAGGCGAGGGCGCCGCAGAAGGTGAAGAAGACGGAGGGGCCGGAGAACCTGGTGCTGGTGAGGACGCCGGACGTGCTGGCGGAGGCCTCCCGGAGGGTGGAGGGGAGGGATCGGCGTCCGGTGTTGGTGGGGTTCGCGGCGGAGACGGAGCGGGTGGAGGAGCACGCGAGGGAGAAGCTGGATCGCAAGAAACTGGATGCGATCGTGGCGAACGACGTAACGGCGCCGGGGGCGGGCTTCGGGGTGGATACGAACCGGGTGACGGTGCTGACGAGGGAAGGGAAGAGGAAGGAGCTGGAGGGGACGAAGAGGGAGGTAGCGAGGGAGATCCTCGAGTACCTTCAGAGCGAGTGTCCCTGGCCGAACAAGAACCCCTCGCCCTCCGGGAGAGGGACGGGGTGAGGGTGCCGAGGCTCCCGGGTTGATCCCGTGTATGTCCCCTCTCCCTCTGGGAGAGGGCTAGGGTGAGGGATTACGGACCCTACCCGTGAGGCGGTTGAACCGGGTCGACAGAGCCCATAAAGCGGAAGCCACCGTGAGCGACGTACCGGATACAGGGCAGGAGCTGCGAGAAGTGCTGGAGGACCTCCGTCGACACCTGCTGTGGCAGGAGGAGGCGGGGGGGAGGGTGCTGCGGCTGGACGCGCGGCGGGTGGCGGAGCAGCGGGGAGGAGGAATCCCGCGTCCGGCGGTGATGCTGCGAGCGCAGCAGACCCAGGCGCCACAAGAGCAGCCCGCGCCCCGAGCCCCGGTGGCGAGGATGGCTCCCCAGCGAGAACTCCCCCCGGCCAGGGAGTCGCGGCCGGCCCCGGTCGCGAGACCCGCGGCCCCCGAGATCCGCGCCGAGCCCCCTCGGTCGGAGGGGGAGGCGGGCGATCGGCCGACGTTGGATGAGCTTCGCCGGGAGCTGGTGGACTGCCAGCGGTGCAAGCTGTGCAGTGGGCGGAAGAACATCGTCTTCGGGGTGGGGAACCCGAGGGCGGAGCTGGTCTTCGTGGGAGAGGGGCCGGGGGCGGAGGAGGATCTGCAGGGGGTGCCCTTCGTGGGGGCGGCGGGCCAGTTGCTGACGAAGATGATCGAGGCGATGGGCTTCCATCGGGACGAGGTCTACATCTGCAACGTGGTGAAGTGCCGGCCGCCGGGCAACCGCAACCCCGAGCCGGACGAGGTGAAGGCGTGCGAGCCGTTCCTGCGGGCGCAGCTCAGGGCGGTGGAGCCGAAGGCGATCGTGGCGCTGGGGAAGTTCGCGGCGCAGACGCTGCTGCGGGACGGCACGCCGATCACCCGGTTGCGAGGGCAGTGGCGAGAGTACGAGGGCATCCGGCTGATGCCCACCTTCCACCCGGCGTACCTGTTGCGCCAGCCGGCGGAGAAGCGCAAGGCGTGGGAGGATCTGCAGCAGGTGATGAAGGTGTTCGGCAAGCAACCCGGGAAGCGCGGCTGACCGGAGGACCCTGGGAGGGGAGACACGGATGAAGGGAGTCCTGGAGACGCAGGAGATGAGTTCGCCGGCGCTGGAGTCCAACCCGTTGGGGGATCCGGCGCAGCGGCGGCTGACGGTGTACCTGCCGCCCGGCTACACGGAGGGGGAGCAGCGGTATCCGGTCGTGTACTTCCTGCACGCGTTCGGCAACGGTGGGGCCTCCTGGACGAACTTCTCCGGCTTCTCGCCGAGCGTGCCCGAGCGCCTGGACGCGCTGATCTCCGCGGGCACGATTCCGCCGGTGCTGGGCGTATTTCCGGACGCGTGGACGTCGCTGGGTGGCAGCCAGTGGGTGAACAGCGATGCGATCGGCCGCTACCGGGACTTCCTGGCCAAGGACGTGGTGGGCCTGGTGGATCGCACGTACCGCACGGTGCCCAAGGCGACGGCGCGGGCGGTGGTGGGGCACAGCTCGGGGGGTTACGGCGCGCTGGTGATGGGGCGCTACCACCCGGAGCTCTTCTCGCACCTGAGCTGCCAGTCCGGGGACGCCTACTTCGAGTATGGCTACATGCCGGATCTCCCCAAGGCGGCCGCGGCGC
Organism: Archangium sp.; assembly: GCA_003249315.1. Classification (GTDB taxonomy): domain Bacteria; phylum Myxococcota; class Myxococcia; order Myxococcales; family Myxococcaceae; genus QKJM01. Next base: position 3,679 of record QKJM01000464.1, on the reverse strand, counting down.
TGCTCAAGGCAGGCGGAGTGGAGGCCTGGTACGCGGACTTCCAGCGGCGGGCTCGCGAGACCAAGGCCCGCGGTGAGGACTTCACCGTCATCAACGTCCTCGCCATGGCGGCGGCCTACTCGCCCCGCAAGGGCGAGCCGCTCAATGTGGAGCTGCCCTTCGATCTGCAGACCGGCCGGCTGCGGCTGGAGGTGTGGAACCGCTGGCTGGTGCATGATCCCGTCCGCTTCGTGCCCAAGTTCCTGAGCTCCTTCCGGAAGCTGAAGACGGTGTTCATCGATTGCGGCAGCCGGGACGAGTACCACCTGCGCTGGGGCGCGCGGATGATCGCCGAGGAGCTGGAGAAGAGCGGCGTCGAGCTGTGCCACGAGGAGTTCGAGGACGGGCACACGGGCGTCAGCTACCGCTTCGAGCGCTCGCTGGCTTTCCTCGCTCCTCGGCTGGAGCGCGATTAGAGGCGGAGAACGCTCTGATAACGAAATCCTGGCGTACGGGCGGGCGCCCGAGGTAGACGCTCCCTGTGCATTCGCGCAGGTGGGGGCATGTACTCTCTCCCCTGCGGCCAGGAGATCGAGACATGAGCATCGACCGCTACGGACTGTCCCGCGTCGTCGGGGAGGAGGGCGTGCTACCCCAGCGCGCCCGCACGTTGGATCCTTCGCTGCCCTGCCGCGAGGCCGAGCTCCTCATCGACGTGGAGAGCCTCAACATCGACGCCGCCTCCTTCAAGCAGATCAAGGACGAGGTGGGGGCCGAGCCGGAGCGCATCGCCGCCCGGGTCCAGGAGATCGTCCGCGAGCGCGGGAAGATGCAGAACCCGGTCACCGGCTCGGGCGGCATGCTGATCGGCCGGGTGAAGGAGATCGGCCCGCGGCACCCGGCGCGAGGGGAGCTGATGCCGGGAGATCGCATCGCCACCCTGGTGAGCCTGAGCCTGACACCGCTGGTGATCGAGGAGGTGCGAGCGGTCCACCCGTTCATCGATCGGGTGGACGTGAAGGGCCACGCGCTCCTCTTCGCCACCGGGCTGTACGCGAAGCTGCCGGAGGACATGCCGGACACGCTGGCCCTGGCGGCGTTGGACGTGTGCGGCGCGCCGGCCCTGGTGGCCCGCCATGTGCGCCCGGGCATGACGGTGGCGGTGCTCGGTTCGGGCAAGAGCGGGGCCTTGTGCATGGCCCAGGCCCGACGCAACTTGAAGGGCGAGGGTCGGGTGCTGGGGCTCGATATTTCCGCTCAGGCTCTCGACACGCTGAAGGGGATGGGGCTGTGCGACGTGGGCCTGAAGGTGGATGCCACCCAGGCCGTGGCCGTGATGGAGGCCGTGTCCCAGGCCACCGACGGCGCGCTGTGTGATCTCGTGGTCAATTGCGCCTCGGTGGGGAATACGGAGATGGCCTCCATCCTCAGCGTCAAGGACGGTGGCACGGTCATCTTCTTCTCCATGGCCACCAGCTTCACCGCGGCGGCGCTGGGAGCGGAGGGGGTGGGCAAGGATGTCACCATGCTGATGGGCAATGGCTACGTCCCAGGTCATGCGGAACTCACCCTGGAACTGCTGCGTTCCGAGCCGGCGCTGCGCGGGCTCTTTGAAACGCGTTACGTGTAGTAAGGTGCGATTATGTCGGGTCCGTTCATCGATGACGCGCGTATTGCTCACGCGCGCAAGCTGGCGGAAGAGATCTCAGAGCCGATCTTCGATCTCATCCGTCGTAACACCACTGTCTCCATCGAGCGCACCGTGCTGCGCTTCTTCGGAATCTCCGGGGCTGGCGCGCAGGGCGTGCCGCTGACCAACCTGATGGTCGACCGCCTGAAGGAGGCCGGAGTGCTCAACAAGGGGGCGGCGTACTGGTACGGCCGCGCCCTGCGAATGGGGGCGCGCAGCCCGCTGGAAGCCGTGGAGCGTCTGGCCGCCCTGCCCGCCGAGAAGCTGGGGCCCCTACCTCCGGAGGAGGATGCCAGACTTCGCGACGAGGTGCGCGCCGAGGCCCGCGCGGCCATGGATGAGTTCCAGTCTCGCATTGCCCAGCGTGACGCATTGCGCAACGAATTGGGGATGCCTCCGGCTCCGCACAAGTATGTGATCGTGGCCACGGGCAACATCTACGATGACGTGGATCAGGCCCGGGCCGCGGCGCAGGCGGGGGCGGACGTCATCGCGGTCATCCGCTCCACGGCGCAGTCGCTGCTGGACTACGTGCCGCACGGCGCCACCACCGAGGGCTATGGCGGCACCTACGCCACCCAGGAGAACTTCCGCATCATGCGGGAGGCGCTGGACGACGAGAGCCGCAAGCTCAAGCGCTACATCCAGCTCACCAACTACTCGTCGGGCCTGTGCATGGCGGAGATCGCCTTCGCCGCGGCCTACGAGCGGCTGGACATGCTGCTCAACGACGCGATGTACGGAATCCTCTTCCGGGACATCAACCTGCGGCGGACGTTCATCGATCAGTACTTCAGCCGCCGCATCTGCGCGCAGGCCGGCATCATCATCAACACCGGCGAGGACAACTACATCACCACCGCGGACGCCTACGAGGCGGCGCACACGGTGATCGCCAGCCAGTTCATCAACGAGTCCTTCGCGAAGCGCGCGGGGCTGAAGGACTGGCAGCTCGGGCTGGGGCACTCGTACGAGATCGATCCGTACAAGCCGGAGACGCTGCTGCTGGAGCTGTCGCAGGCGATGCTGGTGCGCCGGTGCTTCCCGGACGCGGCGCTCAAGTACATGCCGCCCACCAAGCACAAGGAGACGGACATCTTCTTCAGCCACGCGTACGACGTGATGGCGGATCTGGTGGCCATCTGGACGAAGCAGGGCATCCAGCTCCTGGGGATGATGACCGAGGCCATGCACACCCCGCTGCTGGCGGATCGCTACGTGGCGATCAAGGCCGCCAACTACATCTACGCGGCGGCGCGCGGCATCGACGAGGAGTTCACCGTGCGCGAGGACGGGAAGATCGCCAACCGGGCGCGCGAGGTGTTCGGCAAGGCGATAGAGCTGCTGGAGGAGTGCCGCAAGGACGGCATGGTGGCGGCGATCGGCCGGGGCCGCTTCGGCGACGTGAAGCGCTCGGAGACGGGCGGCAAGGGGCTGGACGGCGTGCTGGAGAAGGATCCCGACTACTTCAATCCCTTCCAGGAGCTGCTGGAGGAGGGGGCCTAGGTCATGGTGAAGCCGACGAAGCAGATCATCCGCCCGTATGGTGACCGGCGGGACGACGGGGTGGTGCAGCTCTCGTTCACGCTGCCGGTGCCCCTGTCCGAGAAGGCGAAGGAGGCGGCGAACGTCCTGGTGAAGAAGATGGGCCTCACCGACGTGAAGGTGGCCGCCGCCGAGCGCGCCGCCGACAACTACACCTTCTTCATCGTCTACGCGCGCACGCCCGTCTCGCTCGACTACGCGGAGATCGACATCCCCGAGATCGTCATGAAGAAGATGGGCTTCAACGATCTCAACGCGCTCATCAAGGAGAAGGTGGGCCGGCGGATCGTCGTGTTCGGCGCGTGTACGGGCACGGACACGCACACGGTGGGCATCGACGCCATCCTCAACATGAAGGGGTACGCGGGCGACTACGGCCTGGAGCGCTACCCCTGGTTCGATGCGCACAACCTCGGGAGCCAGGTGCCCAACGAGGTGCTGATCGAGCGGGCCCGCGGGAGCAAC
>QKJM01000019.1 GCA_003249315.1 Archangium sp. | reverse complement strand
GACGAGGGCTCGGCGCGCTCACCGTCGTGGACGAGGCGGCGGCGTGGCTGCCTCGACAGCCCACGCGGGAGGAGTGGTCGCGGCTCTTCCCGGGGCTGCCCCTGTTCGGCGCGCTTCCTCCAGGGGGGGCCAGGCAGATGCCCCTGTTGCAGGGGGCTCGATTGCTCTACGGCGCCTCGCGCTCGGGCGCTGAAGATGCCTGGGAGGTGGCGTTGGGCTGGCTGCGTGAGTTCCGCCAGGGTCAGGGGCAGCCCCCGGGCTCGCGCGTGGCTTCTCCGAGGAAGAAGGGTGCTCCCGGCGAGAGTGCCCGTGAGTTCAAGCCCGGACGCCCGGGGCGCTCCTTCTGGCCTGAGGCCGACAAGGTTCGTCAACTGCTGCCGAAGCCGGGAGGGGCGCGGTGGGCGCATCCGCCTCGGCCTCAATATGCGAGCCGGGACGTTGCCTGGCCTCGCGCGGGCTTCGGACTCCCCCTGGCCATTCGCTTCCAGCGCATCGCCCGGCCCAGGTCGAAGGGGGAAAGGGGAGAGCGCTACCCGGAGGGCGAGCCTCGGGATGTCGAGCTGCGCTGGCATGATGGCAAGCGGATGCGCGAGCGGCTTGCCTCGCCGGTGATCGTCAAGGCCATGCCCCTGGCGGATGGCTCCTTCGTCCCCATTGCGCTCTGGCTCCGTCGCGCATGGCCGGAAGGTGAAGTCGTCCTCAAGGACAAGGATCCACGTGTGCCCGTGCCGGATTCCGCGGCGCCCTTCGACAGGCTCCTGGCCCCGGGAGACACCGCGCTCTACGCCCCTCTCGTGGAGGCGAACCTCGAGGAGTCCTTCCTCGCGTGGGTGAAGGGTTTTCGAGGCGTGAAGGAGTCGACATGAGCACCATGCACCTGCTCGTCATGAGCCTCGGGCCCGTGCAGGACTTCATCGCCCAGGCCCGGCGTACCCGGGACCTGTGGTTCGGCAGCCATGTGCTCAGCGAGCTGAGCCTCGAGGCCGCCCGCACCGCCCGGAGACTCGGGGCGGAGCTCATCTTCCCGGCCCTCGTGGAAGGGCAGGAGGGCGCGCCCAGCGTCCCCAACAAGCTCCTGGTGCTCGTGCGGGAGGGGGAGCCGCGCGAGGTGGCCCGGGCCGCGCGAGAAGCGGCACGCGAACGGCTGCGCACCTGGGGCCTGAAGGCCTGGCACGACCATCCCCAGCTCGTGGACTCCGGCGCCCTCGACACTGCCCGGGAGCAACTGGACACCCTCCTGGAGTTCCACGCCGCCTGGTGTCCCTTCTCCACGCCGGAGGAGTACCCCGAGGCGCTGCGTCGCGTGGAAGGAGCGCTGGCCGAGCACAAGCGGCTGCGCGCCTTCGCTCCGTGGAAGCACCAACGGGGTGGGCGCCACAAGTCCAGCCTGGATGGCGCGCGCGAGTCCGTGCTGGCCCACGGCAAGCGCGAGGGCGGTGACTGGAAGCGCTTCCGCATCGGTCGTCGCGAGGAGCTGGACGCCGTGGGCCTGCTCAAGCGCACGGGGGGCGAACCCGGGCAGTTCATCCCCGTTCCGACCATTGGCCTCGCGGCCTATACGGCGCTCGCGAAGAGGACCCCGGCCATGGAGCGGCTTGTCCGGGAGTGTCTGCGGCTGAGACAGCGGAAGCTGCTGACGTTCGTCGATGCCGGGGAGAGAGCGTGGGTGCGCGACTTCCCCTTCGATGCGCAGCTCCTGCTGCCCGGCCGGTGGAGCACGTACCTGGAGGAGCTGGGCATGGCGCGCCAGGACGCGGAGCGCTTCGGCCGGGACTTCGTGCGGCCCTTGCTGGCTTCCCAGGGGGAACCCTTTCCCTACGTGGCCTGCCTCGTGGCGGACGGCGACAAGATGGGAGAGACGCTTCGGGACCTGGCCTCTCGGGGCTCCGCCGCGCATCAGGCGCTGTCCCGCACGCTCTCGGAGTTCGCCGCCGAGGCCCGACGCATCATCCAGGAGGAGCACCGGGGCGTGCTGGTCTACGCCGGAGGGGATGACGTGCTTGGCTTCATCTGTCTCCCGGACGCGCTGAGCTGTGCCTCGAAGCTGTCGCGGGCCTTCTCCGCCGCCGTGGAGCGGGGCCTCGAGGGTTGGAAGGGGGATGCGCCCACGCTCTCGGTGGGGCTGGGGGTGGGGCACGTGCTGGAGAGCCTTGGGGAGCTGCTGGACCTGGGGCGGCGCGCGGAGCGGATGGCCAAGGGGGAAGACCGGAACGGCTTCGCGCTCCTGGCGCGGCTGCACTCCGGCCGCGAGCACGCCTGGCGTCAACGGTGGCCCCTGGGGCCGGTGAAGGCGCTCGAGGACACCGTCGCCCTCCGTGAGTCGGGCAGGTTGCCCATGACGAAGGTCCGCGAGGTACGCGAGGCCCTGAGGCGAATCCCTCGCGACGCCGGCGCGCTCCCGGACGAGGCCCGCTGGAGGCTCGTGCTCGTGGGCGAGGTGCGGCGGGTGCTGGCTCGCGTGGAGGTGGGCACTCCCGGGGCGGGGCTCTCGCCCCATGAGGCGGGACTGGAATGGAAGGAAGAGGAAACCCTGGAGGAGCTCCACACCCGGGTGGAGGACTGGGCGGAGCGCGTGTCCCTGGCGGAGCTGCTCTCTCGAGCCACGCTCCGGACGCCGGGTGAAACCCGAGGTGCCGCATGAGCACGACGGCGCGTCTGGCCCTGTTGCCGAGGGATGGGCTGTTCTGCAAGGACGGCCGAGGCTGGTACACCAGCGACGTGGGCCGGAGCCATGCCCATGCATGGCCTCCACCCTCCACGATTCGGGGCGCTCTGCGGGCGGCCTGGGGTCAGTCCCTCATGGTCCGCTCCTCTCGAACCCTCTCCCCGGAGCAATGGGAGTGGGAGACCCGGGAGCTCGCCCTCGGGCCCGTGGTGGCCCTCCTGCGGCCGTTGGGTGAGGACTTCGCCCCCGAGCACCGCAGGTGGCCCGTGCCCGCGGATGCCCTGGCCGTGAACGGACGTCTCCAGCGACTCCTGCCCCGGCGGCCCCCGCCTGGCGTGGCGCTCCTGGGCTCCGAGGATGATGTGGCGCTGGAGGCCCTGTGGCGCCCCGAGCCACCGCCGGGCAAGCCGAGGCCCCTGCCGCCGTTCTGGACGGAGGAGGCCCTGAGCGGCTGGCTGCGCGGCGAGATTCCAGAGTCGCTTGGACGTTCCGGTCCTCCCTGCCGTGTCGACGTGCGGGTGACCCTGAACGCCAGCACGCAGACGGCGGAGCCCGGCATGCTGTACCAGACGCCCGTCCTGGAGATGCTCTGCCGCGAGCCCTCCGAGCACGGGACGCACGAGTGGGCCCTGGGCCTGGAGTGTACGTTGCCCGAGGAGGCGCCGGATTTCCCCCGAGGGCCGCTGGGGCTGGGGGGCAAGCGGCGGCTGACGCTGACCGAGCCCCTGCCGCCCGCGCTCTTCGCGGCGCCCCGAGGACTGCCGGAGCGCTCGCCCGGACTGCGGTGGATTCTGGCCACGCCCGCGCACTTCCAACGCGGCTGGCTGCCGGATGGACTGGAGCGGGGAGAGCACGAGGGACGCCCCGCGTGGGTGGGCACCCTCCCCGGAGTCGAGGGGCGGGTGGTGCTGCGCGCGGCGCTGGTGAACCGGCCCCTGGAGCTGTCCACCTGGGACATGGTCCGAAGGCGGGCGCGCGCCACCCGGCGCCTGGTGCCCGCGGGCTCGGTCTACTTCTTCGAGCGGGTGGACGGACGCCCCTTCACCGCGCTGAGCACGCTGTGGCTGACCGCCTGGGGCTCCGGCCGCGAGGAAGGCCTGGGGCGGGTGCTGCCCGGCCAATGGAACCCCGAGGAGATGAACACATGAGCATGGAGACCCGTCCCTATCTGTTGCACGCCCTCTCGCCCCTGCATGCGGGGACGGGGCAGAGCGTGGGCCTCATCGATCTGCCAATCGCACGGCTGCGCGCGACGAACATCCCCTTCGTTCCCGGCTCCTCGCTCAAGGGCGTGTTGCGCGAGGCGAGACGGAGTCTGCCCTCGGCGGAGTGGGAGGCCCTCTTCGGCCCCCTGCGCGAAGTGAGCGGCGCGGAGGGGGACGAGACCCGGGAGGGAGACCATGCCGGCGCACTGGTGGTGGGAGACGCGCGGCTGGTGGCGCTGCCCGTGCGCAGCTTCCTGGGCACCTTCGCGTGGGTGTCCTCGCCGTTGCTGTTGGAGCTGGCGCGCAGGGACCTGGCGGGCCTCGAGGGGCTGCCGGGACGCATGAAGCGACTCCCCGGTACCGGCGCGCGGGTGGGCTCGGAGAGCATCACCGTTTCACCCAGGCATCGCAGGCTCCTGCTGGAGGACCTGGACCTGGAGACCGAGGTGGAGCCCCTGGTGGATGACTGGGCTCGCTTCCTCGCGCGGACCTGGCCCGAGGAGGAGGAGGGGCTGCGCGAGCGCCTCGCCGTGGTGGACGACGAGACGATGAACTTCCTGCTGGAGACGGCCACCCAGGTGGAGACGCGCGTGAGGCTCGATTCCGAAACGGGCACGGTGGTGCCGGGGGCACTCTGGCAGGAGGAGAGCCTGCCCGCGGAGACGCTGCTGGTGGGAGTGTTGGCCGCGGGGCGCAGCCTGCGCCGGGACACCGCGCTGAGCGCGGCGCAGGTGCTCGAGCGGGCGTTGAATGGGACCTCGCTGCTGCAACTGGGCGGCAAGGCCACGGTGGGTCGAGGCAGGTGCCGACTGGCGGCGTGGCCCTCCACCACGAGGGAGGCTCGCTCATGAGCCACCGGACGCGGCAGCAGGTGCGAGCCCTCCATGCCTATGAACGGGTGAAGCGCGTGCCTCCGGGAGAACGAGCGGACTACGCGACGCACGTCCACGCGCTCGGCGCCGCCGTGTTGCGCAATGGTCTGGCGGCGGCGCTGGCCTTTCTGGAGCGGGAGTTGGAGTCCGAGAAGGCGAAGCAGGCCAGGCCGGTGGGAAGGCTGCTCGAGGACCTCGCCGATGCACTGCTTCCCGGGCTCCCCCGGACCGCGGACGCGCGACTGCCGGAGGCCGTGCGGCGGCTGGAGATGAGCGACTACATGCTGGCGACTCGCGAGCTGCTGCGGACATTGGTGTGGTTCCGGCGCGCGGTGCAGGCCACCTTCACGCAGGAGGAGCGAAGCCATGTGGCTGCGGGAGGCCGGTGAGGAGCGATGCCCGGAGACCCCCGGGCAGGTGCCGAGCCACGCGGGCCTGGGATACACCCGGTGCGCGCCGCTTGCCGTGCTGCGGGAAGACCCCGAGGCGCGCAAGAAGTGGCTGGAGCTGCTGGCCCGGTGTGGCGAGCCGGCCCGCTATGCACAGGCCTATCGCCGCTGGGCACGCTCCTTCCAGGGGCCGGACACCCTGTGCTTCACGGTCCGAGCGGAGAGCCGGCTCCTCGTGGGGCATGGCACCTCGTCGGCGACGGGCGTGGGGCTGACGCTGCACCACACCTGGGGAGTGCCGGTGCTGCCCGGCTCGGCCCTCAAGGGGCTGACCGCCCACTACGTCCAGGCGGTGTATGGCCCGGAGCCCGGCGCCGATGAGCCCGAGCGAGAGCCCTTCCGGGGGACGACCTGGGCGCAGTCCCGTCCAGTGCGGGCTCCAGGCGAGGGGTTCCGGCGGCTGTTCGGTGCTCCGGACGTGGATGAACGCTCGGAGAGAGGGAGCCAGGGTGAGGTCATCTTCCACGATGCCCTGTGGATTCCACCGGAGGAGGGGAGTGGGCCGATGCTGTCGCGGGACGTGCTGACCGTGCATCAGCGTGAGTACTACGAGAGTGGGGGGAGGGAGTGGCCCGTGGACTTCGACGATCCCAATCCCGTGTCCTTCCTGACGGTGGCTCCCGGCAACCGCTTCCTGGTGGTCCTGGAGGCGAGGGGAGTGCGGGCGTTGCTGGAGCGGGCGGGACGCTACGTGGGCGAGGCGCTGGCGTCGTGGGGCCTGGGCGGAAAGACCGCGGCTGGATATGGCCGCCTCGTCTCCCAGGGGACGCCGCCGCCTCAACCCACCCGGGTGTTGGAGACGCCGACGCTGCTGGAGCTGGAGACGTGGTTGGAGGAGC
>QKJM01000471.1 GCA_003249315.1 Archangium sp. | reverse complement strand
AATGGAGTCTCGGGCGAGCAGGAGCACGAGCGCCGCCCCGAGGAGGCCCCGCCGGGCTCCCGCGAGCGCTCCGAGGCCGACGTCACCGGGTGGAGCCCCGAGCGGGACGAGCCGTCGACGATGCGCCAGGGCCGCTTCCACCGGGCCGCGCGGTTGAGGATGGCGCAGCCCCGCACCGCGGTGGGCCCGCACGTCCAGCTCCCCGAGCGGCCTCCCTCGCCCACGCAGGGCCCCTACGGCACCGATGACAGGGCCACCTACTCGGCCTCCGGCCTGGGCCAGGGACGGCTGATGGGCGAGCAGGACACGCCGCACTCGCTGGAGGAGCCCCACCCGCCAAGGAGCTACCGCCCGTGGAACCGGCGGGGTCCGGGCGCCGAGCGGTATGGCCCGGAACGGAGCTGGCGCGAGCCACCGCCCGCCCCGGAGCACCGCGGGCACCTGCACCCCCACGCCCCGGAGCCGCCCCCGTCCACGCCCGGGGAGCACGGCGGGTACGGCCTGCGCGGCGCATCGGCGGAGGTGTACTCGGCGCTGCTGGGCATGGGAGAGGCCTCGCCCGCGCGCCCCACGCCCGAGCCCCCGGCTCCCGGGAGACGCTGGAAGTACGAGCCCCTCACCGCTCGCGAAATCATGACGCGCCACGTGAAGAGCGTGCATCGCGACAGCTCCCTGCGAGAGGTGGCGCACATCATGGAGGTGGAGGACTGCGGCATCGTCCCGGTGGTGGACAAGCGGGGGCGGCTGCAGGGAGTGATAACGGACCGGGACATGGTCATCCGCAGCTTCGCCGAGGGCAAGGAGCCGACGCGGCTGTTCGCCGAGGACGTGATGACGGAGGACCTGGAGGTGGTGACGCCGGACGAGGACATCCACAGCATCATCGAGCTGATGGGGCTCTACCAGGTGCGGCGCATGCCGGTGGTGGAGCGGGATGACCGGCTGGTGGGCATCATCTCCATGGCGGACATCGCCACCCGTGCCCACTACGACACGGAACTCCAGGAGGCGCTGGATCGGATCTCCGCCCGGCGCTCCTTCTGGAGCCGGTGGTTCTGACCCGTGTATGTCCCCTCTCCCTCTGGGAGAGGGCTAGGGTGAGGGATGACTCCCGAGGCCCCGTGCAGCCCGGGACCCAACCCGGGGCACGGGGTAGACCCTCACCCCGTCCCTCTCCCAGAGGGAGAGGGCCAGACCCGCGTCCTACGAAATGGTCACGGTGACGGACGTGCCGTCACTGGTGACGGTGAACTTCTGGAGCGGCACGGTGGCCGGTCCCTGCGTCACCGCGCCCGTCTTGGTGAAGCGCGAGTCGTGGCAGGGGCACACCAGCTCCGTGGTCTGGAACTCCACCGGGCAGAACTGGTGGGTGCAGAGCGAGTCCACCGCGGAGTACGTCCCGTCCTCGAGCGCGAAGACGAAGAGGAGCTTTCCATGGCCCGCGGGCGTGCCCTGCACCATGCCCCCTGGCGAGCTCAGCTCGGGGAAGCGGGTGAAGGGGAACACCACCTTGCCGTCCACCAGCTCGGGGAAGCCCGAATCACCGGCCTTGAAGTCGATGAGCAGCACGCCCGTCCCTGGGTCATACACCGAGGCGACGGTGGCCAGCGGCGCCTTCGCGGGCGGGTTGAGGGACTGCCCGCTCAGGTCGAAGCGCGAGCCGTGGCAGGGACACACCGCCTCCTCGCCCTCGAAGCCCAGCGGGCACCCCGAGTGCGTACAGGAGCTGGACATCACCGCGTACGTGTCACCAGAGGGGTGTACCACCAGCAACTGCCGCTCGCCGGGCACGCGCAGCGTCACCGAGCCACCGTCTCTCGACAGGTCCGGATAGCGAGCCACCTGCATGCGCACCCGCCCGTCCCCGTCCTTCTCCATATCCAGCAGCGGAGAGGGAGAGATGTCCGGCACACACCCCGGCAGCCCCGTCGCCGCCGCCGCACCGGCCCCTACCCCGGCCACTCCCTTGAGGAAACCCCGACGGCTCGTGCTCACTTGCCCTCCTCCTGTTGCAGCAGGAACTTCGTCTCCAGCTCCAGCACGTCGTCCACCTTGATCATCAGCAGCGACGGCCGATCCACCTTGTACGACTCGAGGCTGATGGTGAAGCGTCCGGCGGCGGTGATCTCCTTCGCGGAGTTGAAGAGCACCTCCATGGGCACCTCCACCTGCTTCTGCACCCCGTGGAAGGAGAGCTGCCCCTTGAGCACCACGGGCACCTTGGCGGGGAAGGAGTCCGGCACCTTCACCCCGGAGGCCACGCCCTTGAACTCGATGAGGGGGTACTTCTTGGCCTCGGTGGCCTCCTTCATGTGGACGTCGCGGTTGGCGTTCCCCGAGTCGAAGTCGGCCACGTTGGCGCGCACGGCCACCTGGAGGGTGCCGTCGGGGAGGAGACGGGCGCGGCCACTCGTGGGCCGCGCGGTGCCCACCACCTTGTGCAGCTTGTGGTTGAGGCGGTAGATGAGCTCGCTGTCGGGGAGATGCACCGAGAACAGGCGCGCCTCATCCCCCGCGAAGGCGGGAGCCGACAGCGACAGCGCCACGAGCAGGGCCAGGAACGTGCTTTTCATGAGAATCTCCGTTGGTGCGTGTCAGAAGAAGAGCGTCACCACGCCCGCGCTCAACGCCCCGAGGGTGACGTAGCCCACCGCCTGGTGCGCCCGGATGAAACCCACCTGGGAGAGCTGTCCCTCACGGGCCTCCGTCATCTTGCCCAGCACCACCTGTGAGAGCATCCCCGCGGTGGCGATGGCCATGAAGATGCGGTGGAAGGTGATGGTGTCCCACCGCAGCTCCTTCTTGAAGGGCGTGGGCGCCAGCAGGCCCAGCAGTCCCACCGAGGCGAAGAGCGTGGAGCTGCTCACCACCAACCCCGTGTGGAGCAGCTTGAAGCGACCGGTGTCTCCACCGCCCAGGTAGCGATCCTGCATATGGAACTGCCCCACCACCACCGTGCCGGCCAGACTGGCCAGGGTGGCGAAGCCCAGCCCCTGGTGCAGGGTGAGCATGGTGCGGCGGGCCGCCACGGCCTTCTCCAGTTCCACATCCTCCAACCCCGGGGCCGCCGCCGGCTCCGACGATGCCGACGGCTCCAGCAGATCGAAGTCCAGCGAGGGACCCGACTCCACCACCGGCGCATCCGAGTCCAGCGCTCCCTGCGAGGTCTCGGTGGCGGGCTCGGGAGCCGCATCGTCCCCCGCGGCACGCGCGGCGACAGGCACGAACGACAAAAGCAGGAACAACAAGGCAACGGTACGACTCATTCGATTCCCCCTCGGGCAGAAGGTGCCCCCCAGTATGCGCGAGCCATATCCCGCATGCTCGCCTCTTGCAGGACGTTAAGCGGTAACCGCCTCACTCCAAGCCGACCAGCCGGTGGGTAGGCCTGTTGCCTGACGGACGCCTACGCCCTCCTACCTGCCCTGGAGCGCGAAGCGCGGCAGCGCCGAAGGGAGCTCTCCGCGAAGGCGCGCCAGCGCGTCCGCCCGTGCCCCTGCCAGCGCATCGGCGACACGCACAGTGTGCTCCATTGTGTGATGGGCCATGACCTGCAAGCGGAAACGGGCCATGCCGGACGCCACCACCGGCCACTCCAGCAGCACCACCGAGGCGTTCCTCTCGTACAGGGCCTGCGTCATCATCCGCCCGAGCCGCTCGTCCCCCACGAAGGCGGGGACGATGGGGGAGGGGATGCCCAGGCACTCGAACTCGCGCCGGGCCAGCTCGTCCCGCAGGGAGTGTACGGCGTGCGAGAGACTGGCGCGCAAGGCGTCGCCCTCGGGCGAGCGGATGACCTCCAGGGCCGCCTGCACGGTGGCGCACTGCACCGGGGAGATGGCGTTGGAGAACAGGTGCGTGCTGGCGAACATCTTCATGTACTGCTTCACCGCGGGTGAGTGGGTGGCGATGAAGCCGCCGTTGGAGGCGAACGTCTTGGAGAAGCTGCCCATGACGAGGTCCACCTTGCCCAGCAACCCCTGGAGGCCGAGCTGACCGGTGCCACCCGGGCCGGTGGCGCCCAGGTCATGCGCCACGTCCACCAGCAGGGTGGCGCCGTACTCGCGGCAGATGTCCTGCAGCTCCGCCAGGCGCGGCGTGTCCGAGTCCATGGAGAAGAGGCCCTCGGAGATGACGAGGATGGCGTTGCGCGTGTCGCGCTGGCGGATGGAGCGCAGATGCTCGGCGGCGACCTCGTTCTCCAGGTGGGGGAAGCGGGTGATGTTGCGCGTGGCGGCGTTGGCGCCCTGCTGGAGACAAGCGTGGGTGTACTTGTCCATGACGATGTGGTCGTCGGGGCGCACGAGGCTGGCGACGGCGGCATGGCCCGCGGCCCAGCCGGTGGGGAACAGCAGCACGTGCTCCATGGCCAGCAATTGCGCCAGCTCGGCCTCCAGCAGGTGCATCATCGGCGTGTTGCCCACCACGCCGGGCGAGCTGGCGCTGTGGGGGCAGAAGTCACGCACGGCGGCCATGGCGCGCTCGCGCACGAGCGGGTGGGCGCCGAGCGACAGGTAGTCCTGGGAGGAGAAGTTGACGCCGTCGATGGAGCGCCCCGCTTCGTCCATCGTCCGCGCGTCCGGCCCGGGGGACCTCTGCATGGAGCGCGAGTACTGCCAGGTGCTCGTGGAGACACGCGCCTGCCACCAGCGGTGGTACGGCTCCAGGCGCTCGAGGAGCCGAGGGCCCATGGGGCGCGCGTAGTCCAGCATGCTTCGCGACAGGGCGATGTCCTGGGGGGTGGTGGCCTCCTGGGACTGGAAGAGGTTGAGGGCGTAGCGGTCCAGCTTCTGCTCGTGGTCGGGGAAGGAGACGGGTCGCAGGCGGACGGCGCGCATGACGTGTCGCTGGCTGGTGGCGGAGAAGAACTGGTTGACGGGCAGGGCATCGCCGTAGGCGGAGATGAAGCGGTCCGTCTGCTCCTGGTTGCCGCGGAGCGCGTCGAGCATGTGCAGCTCGTCCAGCCGGGCGGGGTTCATCTCCGCCTGGGCACAGACGAACTCGTAGTAGCGGTAGGTGTCCTGGTCGCGCAGGGCCTGGTAGTCCGCGAGCGCCTGGGCCAGGGGTTTGCCGCCGCTGAGTCCCTCATCGAGCGACTGGGCGAGCAGGTCCGCGTCGCGGAAGGCGTGCGTCATGCCGATGGCGGTGCATTGGTCCTTGGAGCAGGCGGCGTCTCCCGCGAGCGCCCAGCCGGGACCCGCGGACTTGCGGCGGAAGGCGGGCTGGGTGGCGGTGCCGCGGAACTTCTCCTCGCGCCGGCCCTGGGTGCGCAGCCGCTCGCCCATGACGGGGTCGACCCATTCGATGAGGCGCAGGTGGTTTCGCTCCGGCTCCTGCATGAAGGCCTCGAACCAGTCCGAGGGCCCCCAGGCCAGCGTCATGGCGAGTCCGTCGTTGGTGGGGACGATGCCGAAGGAGAGGCGCCCGCGCTTCTTCAGGTAGGCGCCCTCCAGCTTCAGCCCGGAGAAGTAGGACCAGTAGGCGAAGGTGCAGCGCTCGCGCCTGTCGAAGGTGGGCACCTGGAGCGTCCGGGCGACGAGGGAGTTGCGGCCATCCGCCCCCACCACCACCCGGGCGCGCTCGGTGACGGGCGTGCCCTGGCTGGAGAGGCCACGGATGCCAACGACCCTCCCCTCCTCCTCCAGCAACCCCTCGACCTGGAACCCCTCGCGCACCTCGGCGCCGGCCGCCACCGCCGCGTCCACCAGCAGCTTGTCGAGGTACTTGCGGCGCGGCGACAGGTAGCGCTGCACCACATAGGAGGCGTCCCCTCCGTGGAGCGCCTGGAAGCGCGGGCGAAGCGTCTCCAGCGGCACCTGCCCTCGCAGGGAGACGTCCTCGATGGTGATGTCGATGTGCGTGGCCGAGGGCGTCTTCTCCAGGACGCTCTCCAACAGCCCCCAGCGGTTGAGGTACGAGGCGCCTCTCGGCCACAGGAAGTGGGTGGAGAGGGTATCGCTGGGAAAATGGGCTCGGTCGACGACGAGGACCTTGTAGCCCTTCTTCGCCAGCAACATGGCCGTGGCCGAGCC
>QKJM01000158.1 GCA_003249315.1 Archangium sp. | reverse complement strand
AGGTGGGGCGTCAGCTCCGCTCATCCTTCTTCGGCGCGGAGGCCCTGCGCGAGCAGCGCGGGCGCAACGAGGTGAAGGTGATGGTGCGCCTGCCCGAGTCCCAGCGCCGCAGCGAGTTCGACGTGGAGCGGCTGCTCATTCGCACGCCCGCTGGCGGCCGGGTGCCGCTCTCCTACGTGGCCAGCTTCGAGCGGGGGCGTTCGCCCACCGTCATCCGCCGTGAGGACGGAATGCGCGTGGTCAACGTGTCCGCGGAGCTGGCCGCGGGATCGAAGTCGCCCCAGGAGGTGCTGGCCTCGCTGAAGACCGAGGTGCTTCCGAAGCTGAAGGCCGAGTTCCCCAGGCTGCAGGCGGACCTGGTGGGGCAGCAGCGCGCGCAGGCGGAGACGTTTGGTTCGCTGGGGCAGAACTTCCTGCTGGCGCTGCTGGCCATCTATGCGCTGCTGGCCATCCCCTTCAGGAGCTACATCCAGCCGCTCATCATCATGTCCGCCATCCCCTTCGGCTTCGTGGGGGCGGTGGGGGGCCACATCCTGATGGGATACGGCATGAGCGTCATCAGCTTGCTGGGCGTGGTGGCGCTCGCGGGCGTGGTGGTGAACGACTCGCTGGTGCTCATCGACGCCACCAACGGTTTCCGGGCACAGGGCCATGGAGCCTGGGAGTCCATCGTCACCGGAGGAGTCCGACGCCTGCGACCCATCCTCCTCACCTCGCTCACCACCTTCTTCGGCCTGGCGCCCATGATTCTGGAGACGAGCGTCCAGGCCCGTTTCCTGATTCCGATGGCCATCAGCCTGGGCTTCGGCGTGTTGTTCGCCACCGGCGTCATCCTGGTTCTGGTGCCGAGCCTCTATCTGATCGTCGAGGATGTGCGGGGGCTGCTGGGCCTCGGAGAGAAGGTGGAGCCCTCACAGGCGACTCCAGCGGAGGCTGGCTCGGAGGTGGTTGGCGCTCCATCGCCCTGAGTCGCTTCACGTCCTCCGTCATGAGGTACAGCGAGGGCACGAGCAACAGCGTAATCGCCGTGGCGAAGAGGATGCCAAAGCCCAGACTGATCGCCATGGGGATGAGGAAGCGCGCCTGCACACTCGTCTCCAGAATGAGCGGCGCCAGCCCGAAGAAGGTGGTGAGCGTGGTGAGCAGGATGGGGCGGAAGCGTCGCGTCCCCGCCTGCACCACCGCGTCCTCCGCCTTCACGCCCTCCTCGGCCCGCAGCGCGTTGAGGGTCACCACCAGCAGCAGCGAGTCGTTCACCACCACGCCCGAGAGCGCCACCACCCCCATCATGCTCATCAGGCTCAGATCGTAGCCCATCAGCACGTGCCCCAGCACCGCACCCACCAGGCCAAAGGGCACCGCCGAGAGGATGATGAGCGGCTGCACGTAGCTGCGCAGCGCCGTGGCCAGCAGCGCGTAGATGGCCAGCATCGCCAGCAGGAAGAGCCGTCCCAGGCTCCCCAGCGCTTCCCTCTGCTCACGCTGCTCGCCACCCAGCCGCCACGTCAGCCCGGGGAACTCCTCCTGTAGCGTGGGCAGATCCTTCTCGATGACGCTCGCCACCACCGCGTTGGCGTTGGTCACCGAGGGGTCCACATCCGCCGTCACCGGGGCGATCCGGAACCCGTCTCGCCGCAGTATCTCCGCGTAGGAGCGCCCACGCGCCACGTTCGCCGCCACCCTCAGGGGGACCTCCCCTCCCTGGGGCGTGCGGAGGAGGAAGTCCTCCACGTCCTGTTCCGAGCGCTGCTGGGACCTGGGCAGACGCACATAGACGCGTACCTCGTCCCGGCCTCGCTGCTGCCGCAGGGCCTCGGCACCGAAGAAGGCGCTGCGCACCTGGCGCGCCACGTCCGCCGCCGTCAGCCCGAGGCTCCTCCCCTCCGCCGTCAGCGTCAGGTCCAACTGCTCCTTGCCCTCGGAGAAGCCGTCGTCCACATCGAACACTCCGGCGTAGGTGGACAGCCTCCGCGCCAGCCGCGCGCTCGCGGCCTCCAACTGCTCCGGGTCCGGGTGGCGCAGGTCGAACGCGATGGGGGCCTCGCCCGAGCTGGCCGTGGCGAAGTCGAAGGAGAGCCGCTCCACGCCGGGCAGCTCGCCAATCTCCTCGCGCCACTGGCGGGAGAAGGCCTCGGCGCCGAAGGGACGCTCGTCGGCTGGCACCAGGTGTACCGCTACCTCGGCCACGTGCGCTCCAGTGCCCGAGTTCGAGCTGCCTCCTGGTGACAGCGTGGCTGCTCCGAGCTGGGAGAACTGTCCCCGGGCGTAGCGCTCGCCGCCGAGTGCTGCCAGCGCCTCCCGGGCCGCGTGCTCCACCCGCTCCTTCGCCGCCCGCGTGTCCTCCACGGGCGCGCCGAAGGGCAGCTCCACCCGCACGCTCACCATGTCGCTCTCCACCCGAGGCATGAAGACGAAGCCCACCCGTCCCCCGGCCACCAGCCCCAGTGTGGCCACCAGGATGGACACGAAGACGGCCAGCGTCAGGTAGCGTCGGCGCGTGGCCACGCGCAGGTGGCGCGCGTACACGTGCGAGGTGAACCACTCCAACCCCCGCGCCACCTTCTCCTGCCTCCGCACCACCCATCCCAGCACCCCCCTCGGAGCGGTGGGCTTGCCGTGCGCCAGGTGCGCCGGGAGGATGAACAGCGCCTCCACCAGCGAGAAGAGGAGCACGGGAATCACGATGAGGGGGATGTTGCGGAAGATCTTTCCGCCGAACCCCGGCACGAAGAGCATGGGGGCGAAGGCCAGCACCGTGGTGACGATGGCGAACACCACCGGCATGGACACCTCGCGCACGCCCGAGATGGCGGCCCGGAGCCTCGGCTCGCCCTGCTGGCGCCGGTGGTAGATGGCCTCGCCCACGACGATGGCGTCGTCCACCACCATGCCCAGCACGATGATGAAGGCGAAGAGCGACACCATGTTGATGGAGACGTTCAGCAGCGGCAGCAGCAGCATGGCCCCCAGGAAGGACAGGGGGATGCCCAGCATCACCCAGAAGGCCAGGCGCGGTTCCAGGAACATCCCCAGCACCAGCAGCACCAGCCCCAGCCCCAGGGCCGCGTTCTTCATCAGCAGCTCCAGCCGGTCTTTGTAGACCTCCGAGCGGTCCAGCCAGGGGCTGATGGAGATGCCCGGGGGCAGGGTGGGGCGCAGCTCCGCCACCGCATCATTCGCTGCCTCGGACACGGAGATGGGTGTCTGCTGCCCTACCCGGAAGACGTCCACCACCACCGCGCGCTCGCCTTCGAAGAAGGCTTCCTGCTTCGTGTCAGCGAAGCCGTCGGTGACGGTGGCGATGTCGCCCACCCTCAGCCGAGTCCCGTCAGGCAGCGTGAGGACCTCGACGTCCGCGAACTCGCGGCCAATGTCCTTGCGCTCCGTGGTGCGCACCAGCACGTCGCCTCGGCGTGTCTCCACCTCTCCCGCTGGCAGCTCCAGCGCGCTCTCTCGGATGCGCTGCGCCACCCGCTCCAGTGTCAGCCCGTAGCGGCGCAGCTCCTCCTGGGGCACCTCCACGCTGATTTCTCGCGGCCTCACCCCACTCAGCTCCACCAGCGTCACTCGCTCGTCCGCCTGCAGCCGCTGGCGCACCTGCTCCGCGTACGTGCGCAGTGTCTCCTCGTCCGCGTTGCCGTGGATGAACAGCGACAGTACCCGGCGGCGCGTGGTGGCCAGGTAGATGGTGGGGCGCTCGATGTCTTCCGGGAAGGAGGCGATGCGCTCCACCGCGCTCTTCACGTCCGCCAGGGCCTGGTCCGGATCCTCCCCCCGCAGCAGCTCCACCAGCACCACGGCGAGCCCCTCGGTGGCCGTGGCGCGCACCGTCTTCACCCCGTCGATGCCACGCACCTCCTCCTCGATGGCGAGGATGACGCCCTGCTCCACCTCGGCGGGGCTGGCGCCCGGATAGGGCACGCTCACCACCACCATGTCGAGTTCGATCTCCGGGAAGATCTCCTGCTGTACCTGGGTGGCCACCACCAGACCCCCCAGCATGAGGATGGCCATGAGGACATTGGCCGCCACGCTGTTGCGCGCGAACCAGGCCAGTGCGCCCTTCTCACTCCTTCGACGGGAACGCCTGTGCTGTCTCTCGGGGTCCATGGGTTACCGCCTCGCCTTCGAGCGGGCCGCCGCGGGCCGGGACCGCAGGCGCATGCCCTCCATGGCTCCCGGCAACCGGCTGGTGACGAGCTGCTCGCCTCCCTCCAGCCCCCCGGTCACCAGGACCTGCTCCGGGTCCTCCCACGCCACGTCTACTTCTCGGATGTCCAGCGTGCCGTTCTCGGCCAGCACGTACACGGTGTCCTCTCCGTGCAGGGCCTCTCGCGGCACCGCTACCGCGTCCTCCAGCGTGCCCGCTTCGATCTCCACGTTCACGTATGCGCCCAGCAGCAGCGGCTCGATGGGAGGGAGCGCTCCCTCGGGAGCCTGCTTCAGTCCGAGGGGGTCCGCTATCTCCACCAGGAGCCGCGCCATGCGCCCCTGGGGCTCCAGGTCTCCCAGCAGCCGCACCACGCGTCCCGCTCGCTCCACCCGTTGTCCGTTCACCTCCTGCCAGATGCGCACCGGCGCGCCCGGGCCGTTGGAGGGAAGCACCGTGGCGCCAGGGATGGCGGAGATGCGATCCGCGGGGACGGACACCTGAATCCAGAAGGCGTCGGTGCCCACCAGGGTGGCCACGGGCGTCCGCGGGCCGAGGAGCTGGCCCACGTCCACGGACTCCTCCAGAACCAGCGCGTCGAAGGGTGCCTCCAGCCGGGTGCGGGCCACGTCCAGCCGGGCCTTCTCCAGCCCGCTGAGGGCGGACGCCAGGTCATCCCTCGCGGCCTGGAGCTGGGGCTCGCGCAGGGCCAGCACGCTGCCCTCCTGCTTTCCGGGCTCCAGGCCCAGCACTTCCCACTCGCGCTCGGCCACCTTGCCGCGGGCCTCCTCCAGCTTCAGCTCCGTGCGCGCGCGCTGCACCTGGGCCTGCTGCTGGCGTACGGCGAGCCGGTAGTCCCGGTCGTCCAGGCGTAGCAGCGGCTCGCCCTTGCGCAGCACGCCTCCGGGGACGAGCTGCCTGGAGAGCCACTCCACCCGACCTCCCACTTCCGGTTGCAGCACCACCTGTTGCGAGGGGATGACCGTGCCCTGCGCCCGCACCGTGCGCGGCTGGGGTCCGATACGCGCCTGCCTCACCTCCACCAGGGGGCCTCGCTCCTCGCGCGGCGTCTGCTCGGGCTCCGGGCGCGTGCTCACCAGGGCCCAGGTCACTCCGAGTCCCACCACCAGCACCGCGAGGATGGGGAGGAGCCGCGGCAGGCGTCGACGCAATCGCATGGGGTTTCTAGTAGTCACCCCTTCGGAGGCTTTCACTCACGGGGGAGGGCCTGCCTGTCCGCTTCCTTTTACTCCTGGTATTGGGTCGAGGGGTTGACCCTACAGGGCGGTTGTCTGTCAGCCTGGAGGGGTAGAAGGCAGGCCTCCCACTCGCAGCCTCACGAGGTGCATATGACGATTCGTTCCCTTCCTCGCCGGACGTTTCTGCAAGGGGCGCTGGCAGTCGCTGTCACGGCGTTCAATCCGATGAGCCGGAGCTGGGCCGCGAGTCCGGGACCTCAGTCCGTCGGCATTCCGCCGCTGGACGGGCAGTTGTTGATGGATGAGGCGACGCTCGCGACGGCTGCGAACGACTTCGGCCACAGCGTCCACAGCGCGCCCTGGGCGGTGCTCGTGCCGGGCTCGGTGGAGGACATCGTGAGGATGGTGCGCTTCGCGCGGGAGCAGGGCTTGAAGGTGGCCGCCCAGCGCACCCTCGGCGACAGCCACAGCACCCAGGGGCAGTCGCAGGTGGAGGGGGGCGTGGTCATCGACATGTCGGCGCTCGCCACCATCCACGAGCTGGACGCGACGAGTGCCTGGGTGGACGTGGGCGTGCGGTGGCGCGAGCTGCTGGAGGCCACGCTGCCGTTGGGCAAGAGTCCGCCCACGCTGACGGACTACATCGAGCTGAGCATTGGCGGGACGCTGTCGGTGGGAGGCATTGGCGGGCAGAGTTTC
>QKJM01000572.1 GCA_003249315.1 Archangium sp. | reverse complement strand
TTGGGGAAGCGCTCCACGAACTCCTTCTTCAGCTCAGTGGGGGTCTTCTCCGGGTTCCAGATACTGTCACGCAGTGAACGGTACTCCTGGGGCGAGAGCTGGCCGCGCTCCTCGGCGTCCGCCAGGACCTCGATCACCTCGAAGGGGGGGGCCTTCTGGGGGAAGTCCTGTTGGGTCACCTCCTCCTCGGGCTCGTGCCTCGCGAGGAAGCTGAAGGAACGGGTCAGCTTGGCGGCCGTCTGCTTCTTGATGTGCAGCTCCTTGAGGCAGTAGGCCTCGAAGGAGGCGTAGCCCCACTCCTCCCACAGGTTCTCGTCCTTCACCTGGACGAGCAGCTTGCCCAGCTCGGCCCAGGTGGACTTGAAGCGCTTCGCCGCCACCAGGACGGTGTGGCGCAGGGTGCCCGGGGGCACGGATTGGGCCTTCTTCTGGATGTCGACTTCGGCTGCGGTCACCATAGAGCCCCGGTATCACCCAGGGCTTCTGGAGGGGCAAAAAAGCAGCCTCCTAGCCCTTCTTACCGATGGTGAAGGACAGGTTCACCGTCGCCCTCTCCCCCTCGTAGGGCTTGAAGGGCCACTTGCGCAGCTCGCCAAAAAGGCACTCGTACAGCGGACCCTTCTTGAACCGGGGGTGATCCACCCACAGCTTCGCCACGCGACCGTCGTTGCCGATGCTGAACTCGAGCGGAATCCGCGCGGAGAAGCCCGGGTTGCGCTGCGCCTCCTCCTTGAAGCAGCGGAAGAGCGAGGGCTGGTGCTTCTTCACCACCCGGTTGATGGCCGCCTGATCGAACGTGGCCATCATCTGCAGCCCGTCCGGATCCGAGGGGGACGAACTCTTCCGCGAGCGAGTCCCCGAGGACCCCGTGCGACGACTGGTGGACCCAGGCGCCGGCGAGGCCGAGGCCAGCGCAACGGCCTTAGAGGATTTTTCTGGCTTTTCCGCACCTTCCGCCTTGTCCGGAGTTGACACCGCGGGCCGACTGACGGAGCGCGACGGGGCGCGCTTGGGCTCGCCCGGGTACTCCAGCAGTTCCTCCGGCACGGACGGCCGGGCGAAGCTGATCTTCGGCGGCTCGACATGGATGGAGGGCTCGTCGTCGGGCAGGTACACGGCGGCATGACGTGCCACCTGCCAGGCGCCCAGCCCGAGCAGACCGAGCATCACCGCCACGCCCCCGACCACGAAGAGCCGACGACGCACCAGCGTGGAGTGAGCGAGCCGGGCCTCGGCTTCCACCTTCACCTTCACCGCCGCCTTGGCCGCGTGGAGCTGGAAGGCCTCCAGCTCCTTGAGCTTGCGGAAGCCCGAGGGACCGGAGGAGGACACCTCCGAGTCCCCGGTCAGCTCTCCTGTATAGAGCTTCTCCACCACCTGGTGGCCGGAGACGGGCCCGAGGACGAGATCCCCCTGGCGGAAGAGCCAGTGGGAGTCCAGTTGTGTACTCTCGAAGTCGTGGAGATCCTGTGCGGCCGACATGGGTTGCCGAGTATCCTAGGCCCCACGCATCATCGCAATGCCCCTCTCCCCCTCCCCCTCGTGAAGAGAACCCCCTCCGCCCTGTGGATCTGGTACCGCGGCTGCCACTTTCGTGGCTTCCAGCGGCAGGTGGACGGCCCCACCGTCCAGGAAGCCCTGCAAGAGGCCCTGCGCCTCTCGGGCGTCCCCTACCCCGTGATGCCCGCCGGCCGCACCGACCGGGGCGTCCACGCTCGTATGCAGGTGCTGAGTGTCCGGCTCCCTCCCTGCTTCACCTCGGAGAGGCTCGCCGAGCGGCTCCCCGGGAACCTGCACCCCGACATCGGCCTGTGCGTGGCCCGACGCCCTCCCGAAGCGTTCCATGCGCAGTGGAGTGCCGCCGGCAAGGAGTATCGCTACCGCTTCCAGCTCGGAGGTCCGCCCTCGGAGAGCTGGCTCCCGTTCGCGATGGATGTGTCCGCCGAACCCAGGCTGGAGAATCGAGCGGTGAGGCCCGATCGGGTGGAGGAGCTGCTCCGGGCCGCCGAGGGCAGCCGCGACTTCTACGCCTTCCACGAGCACTCCAGCCTGCGCAAGCCGCGCACCCTGGAGTCGGCCACTGTGCGGGAGTTGGGCGGCGGCCTCTTCGAGGCCCGGCTGCGGGGAGAAGGCTTCGGGCGCTATCAGGTGCGCTACCTCGTGGGCTCGGCGCTGCTCGCCGCCGCCGGCGTCCTTCCCGAGGAGCGATACCTCGCCGCGCTCGAGTCGGCCACCTCCATCCCCGGCCTCAAGGCCCCCGCCCGGGGGCTCGTACTCTGGGAGGTCCACTACCCTCCCGAGGTGGATCCGTTCACCGCCGAGGAGCGAGCCCAACCCCCCGGTCTCCCCGTGGGGCCGCCCTTCTCCCTCGAGCCGGCCTCGGATTCCCAGGCCGCCTAGTCGACCAGGCGCTCCTCGTACTTCGCCAGCAGATCCGAGATCGCCTCCCGGAGGTACTCGCTCTGGCGGATCCGCGTGCTGCGAGACAGCTCCTTCAGCGCATCCAGCTTCTCGCGGCTGAGACGGAAGACCACCGAGGTGAGGCGAGGATTCATGTCCATGTGCGTTGTCTCCTACAGGTGCGCACAACGTCTCACAGACCTGAGGGATCGCAAGAAAATCATCCCACCGCGAGGATCACAGCGCCCAACGCAGGCCGGTGAGCATCTCTACGTCCAGACGAAGCCCGGATCCAAATCCGAGCTGTCCGCCCACCCCTCCGTAGAGGGAGAAGGACTCGCTCAGGGCATGGCGGACGCCCAGCCCCAGCCGAACTCCCCCCCACACCTCCGGCCTCGCGTGGATCACCACGCCCAGCTCCGTGAAGGTCTGCCACGCCTCCCGACCGAAGACGCTCCGCAGTCCCCCATGCAGGCCCAGGCTCGTGCCCCCCCTGAGCCGACCGGCCCGCGCCGCCAGGAAGAGCTCGTTCTCCTCGTAGCCCACGGGGAAGCTGGCCCCCAGCTCCAGGTGGCCTCCCACTCCCCCGAGGAACGCACTCGAGCGGATGCCCTCGGTATAGGTGCCCACCAGGCCCAACGTCAGGGCGGGGCCTCGGCTCGGGGTGTACGGCTCCCGCGCCTGGGCGAAGGTCGCCCCGGGGAGGATCGTCAGGAGGAGGGCCAGGAGGACTCGGTTCATCGCACGGGTTCGACCCGGAGCGCTCGGAGGGGCTTCGCTAGCTGACCACCGGGAGCGGATGCACATCCACCCCCGCCGGCCTCGGGATGCCCGCAGCGTCGTTCATCTTCCCCGAGCGGAAGGGCTCCAGATCCAACGCCACGAACTTGAACCCCAGCGCCTTCAGCGCCGCGTCCACCTCGCGCCGCACCTCCACCGACAGGAAGCGCTCGTACTCCTCCGCCGCCAGCTCGATGCGCGCCACCTCGTGGTGGTACCGCACCCGGAACTGACGGAAGCCGCGCCTGCGCAGCTCCGACTCCGCCCCCGCCACCTGGAAGAGCCGATCCCGCGTCACCGAGGTGCCGTATGGAATCCGCGACGCCAGGCACGCCATCTGCGGCTTGTCCCACGTGGGCAGCCCCTGCGCGTGGCTCCACGCCCGGATCTCCTCCTTCGTCAGCCCCGCCCGCGCCAGCGGCGACTGCACCCGGTGCTCCTGCGCCGCCTGGTGCCCCGGCCGGTGATCCTTGAAGTCGTCCGCGTTGAAGCCGTCCAGCACCACCGCCAGCCCGAGCTCCGCCCGCTTCGCCTCGCAGAGATCGTACAGCTCCGTCTTGCAGAAGTAGCAGCGGTTGGTGGGGTTGGCCGCGTAGCTCGGGTTGGACAGCTCGTCGCTGTTCACCACCACGTGCCGCGCTCCCAGCCGCGCCGCCAGCTCCCGCGCCTCCCGCTCCTCCTCCGGCGCCACCGAGGCCGACAGCGCCGTCAGCGCCAGCGCCTTCTCCCCCAGCTCCTCCACCGCGATCTTCAGGACGAACGTCGAGTCCACCCCTCCAGAGAAGGCCACCAGCGCGGAACCATGCGCGCGCAGCGCGGCACGCATCGCGTCCAGCTTGGGGCGGGAGGAGTCACACAGGATCTGGATCCGCTCGGGGCTCAGCATAGGGAGCACCTCTATAAACGGAAGAACCCCCGGTTGCACACATGCAACCCGGGGGTCCTCGACACCCTCACCCCGTCCCTCTCCCGGGGGAGAGGGGTAGGAGGCTCGGATCAGCGCGCCTTGCGCTTGGGGGCCGCCGCCTTCTTCGCCGACTTGGCCGACTTGGCCGGCTTCGCCACCCGGGCCGCACGGGCCGCCGGACGCGCCTTCGCCCCCTTGCCCGCGGCCTTCACC
The DNA here is from genome assembly GCA_003249315.1 of Archangium sp. Lineage (GTDB taxonomy): Bacteria > Myxococcota > Myxococcia > Myxococcales > Myxococcaceae > QKJM01. Next base: position 1,761 of record QKJM01000572.1, on the reverse strand, counting down.
GCCGGCTTGGTCGCCGCACGCGTCGTCACCCTCTTCTTCGTCGGCGGGTTGGCCTTCATCTTCTTGCCGGTGATGATCTTCAGCTCGTCCTGGGTCATGTACCCGAGGTCCAACAGCGCCTGGAAGATCTTCGCCGCCCCGTCCTCCACGCTCTCCACGTCCGAGTGGATCACCACCTCGGCCGAGGTCGGCGGCTCGTACGGCTCGGTGATGCCGATGAAGTTGGGGATCTCCCCACCCAGCGCCTTCTTGTAGCGACCCGTGGGATCCCTCTGGATCAGCGTCTCCGTCGGGCAGTCCACGTACACCTCGATGTACCGACCAATGGAGCGGCGGTTCTCCTCTCGCACCGCCTTGTAGGGGCTCACGCAGGGCACCAGGGCCGCCACGTCGTTGCGCGCCATCAACCCGGCCACGTACCCCAGCCGTTTCATGATGACGCTACGATCCTCCTTGCTCTCCCCCAGGCCCTGCCAGAGATCGCTCTCCAGCTCGTTCTCGTCGAGGATCTCCACCTTGCGGTCCACTTGATGCAGCCGGACCGCGATGTAGGAGGCGAGCGTACTCTTACCGGTCCCTGACATACCGGTCAGCCACACGGTGAATCCTGTCGTCTGCGCCATACGGGCTCCCTGCGCCTCGGGGCGGCGTGTCTCTCCTCCGTCCCCCCACAGAGCGCGGCAGATCTGAAATCGGGGGCGTTATAGACGAAAAGCCGGGCCTTTGACAATCCATGCCCACCTCTCCGCTGGCAGAGGGGCCGGACAGCCAAGTGCCCGCTCTCTCTAGGGAAATTGCTATTTTACGATTCCAGTGAAACCGGACGGCCCTGGAAATCTTCGAGTTCCCACCAGAAGAGGCCCGCCTCCCGCGCTCGTCCCCCACGCACGGCCACCACCAGGTACGAGGCGCCTGGCAGCAGCGGCTCCCCCTCCGGCGCCGCCTGCCGGCGATCCTCCGCGGACAGGTAGGCACCCGTTTCAACATGTGAGTGGTACACGCAGGCAATCCGCTCGCCCCGAGCATCGGCCTCCTGAAGCACGCCGAGCCACTCGCGAGGCTCGAAACACCAGGCCGTCCGGGCCCGTGGCTCGTCGTAGGCGTTGCGCAGCGGGCGCACCCGCCACGTGCCTCGCGCCGTGTCCCTCAGCAGCACCCCGCAACCCTCTCTCGGCCACTCCGCTTCCAGGTGGTGGAGGAGCTCGGAGAGATCGTCGGGGAGTTCGGGGCCCTCTGGGGGGAAATCCCTCACCCTAGCCCTCTCCCAGAGGGAGAGGGGACCTGGCGCAGTCCGTACACCGGTGCGGCGGGAGTTCCGTCAGCATCCCCGGCTCCTCCCACCAGCTCCCTCCCAGCTCCGGCCCCAGCCCCAGCAGCAGTCGCTGGAGGATCAGCGCGCCCAGCGCGCCCAGCCCCACTCCCAGCGCTCCCTTCGGAGGGGGCAGCAGGCCCGCGACCGTCGCCTCGAAGCACCGGGCACAGCCTCCCGGCCCGCGGAAGATCACCGCGCCCCTGCGACCGTCTCCGCCCAGCGCCACCCATGGCCCCTCCCCTTCCCACTTCGCCGGCAGCTCCGCCAGGAGCCCCGCCCCTCGCGGGGGCAGCACGTCCAGGTTCACCTCCGGCAACACCCTTCCGAGCACCTCCGAGGCCGGGGCGCCCACCTCGTCGGCCCCCACCAGGAAGCCCTCGGCCCCGGAAGCCAACGGCGTGGACTCCGCCTCCACCGACGTGCCTCCCGCCACCAGGTACGCCGCCGCC
>QKJM01000437.1 GCA_003249315.1 Archangium sp. | reverse complement strand
GATGAAGAGGATGACCTGGCCCTCGAGCTCGCGAATCTCGTCCATCAATCCCTTGAAGCGCTCCTCGAACTCACCGCGGAACTTCGAGCCGCCGACGACGCCGGCCAGGTCCAACGCCAGCACCTTCTTGTCCTGGAGCACGTCCGGCACCTCGCCCGCGACGATCCGCTGAGCCAGTCCCTCGGCGATGGCCGTCTTGCCCACGCCCGGCTCTCCAATCAACACCGGGTTGTTCTTCGTCTTGCGGCTGAGGATGCGGATGACCCGCGCAATCTCCTTGTCCCGGCCGATGATCGGATCCAACTCCCCTGCCCTGGCCAGCGCGGTGAGATCCCTCGTGAAGCGGGTCAGGTAGGGGGGAAGCCGCTCGCCCCCGGCCATGCCGGGCGCTCCGGGCCGGCCGGCGGTGAGGTGCTCGCACACGTCGGCCTCCTCCACTCCCTCCAGGAACTGGGCGGCGAAGCTCTCCCCCTCGGCGAGGATGCCCAACAGCAGGTGCTCGGGGCCGATGAAGTTGTGCCCGAGCCGCACCGCCTGGAGCCGGGCGAGCTGTAGCACCCGCTTCATCCCCGAGGAGAGCCCCACCTCCAGGGCGCGCCGAGGCTCCCTCCGCGGCATCACCTGCTCGAGCTGCTGCTCGTACTCCTCCAGCGGAGCGCTCGCGGCCTGGAGGGACTCGCGGATTTCGGGCACCCGCTCCAGCAGCGCCAGCAGCAGGTGCTCGATCTGGATCCGCTCGTAGCCCCACTCCAGCGTCAGCCGGGCCGAGTGCGCCAGCACCTGCTGGGCCATCTCCGAGAGCTGGAAGAGGATGTTCTCCCGCTTCGGGCGCGAGCCCATCATCTGCGCCATCAGGCTCTCCAGCGTGCCGAACGGCCCCGCCGCGCCCAGCCCCATGGAGCTCGCGCAGTGGTTGCACAGCCTCAGCGTGGCCTTCCGCCCCTCCACCTGCTGCTCCAGGAAGAGCACCGCGGGCCGCGCCCGGCAGTTCTCACAAACCATCCCTCACCTCCGCTCCTTCGCAAGCTAGGGACGGAGGAGACGAGGGACTACCAGCGGCGGGAGGGCAGCCGGTCAGACAACCGCGCCGCCCCTCCCAGGCCGGCGCGCGCGGGCGTTGCGCCGGGTGCCGACAGGACGGAGCTTCCATTCCGATGGAGGAGATGGAGCCATGCCGTCCTACGAATTCTACTGCCGCCACTGCAAAGTCCCCTTCAGCAGCCAGATGCACGTCAAGGAGCATGACGAGCGGGTCGCCGAGTGCCCGCGCTGTCACCAGACGCGGGACGTGGAGAAGCGCATCTCCCAGGTCCACGTGGTGACCAGCAAGAAGTCCTGAGCGAGCCCGCAAAAGGAAACCGGCGCCCTCCAGGGGAGAGCGCCGGTCCGTGAGTCCTGGAGGCGGCAGGAGTCGCGCTACTTCTTCGCGGCCTGCTGCTCCACCCGCTGCTGGAGCCCCAGCAGCAGGGCGCGGGCGCGCACGCTGGAGGGACGCCTGGCCTCGGGGTCGGCTTCGATCGCCGACTTCAGGTCGGGCAGGGCCTCGATGATCTTCTCCAGCCGCAGGAACATCTCCCCGCGCCCGGCGAGCGCATCCACGTTGGCCTTGTTGAGCTGCAGGGCCTGGGAGTACGAGGCGATGGCGTCCTCGAACTCTTCCTTGGCGGCGTACACCGTCGCCAACTGCGTATGGAAGACGCTGTCATACGGCGAGGCGGCGACCAGCCCCTTGAAGATATCCATCGCCGTATCCAGCTTGCCCGTCTGCAGCATCTGGTGGCCCACGTTGGCGATGGCGTAGAGGGTCTGACCGGAGAGTCCAACGAACTCTCCAATCGTCATCTCCCCGTTGATGAGCCGCTCGCCGAGTTCCGGCGGAACATGGATCTCCTTGCCGGGAATGGCCTTGGTGCTATCCATCAGCAGACGCTCGCTTTCGAGTACGGAATCAGACCGAGTAGGGCATCATCCGGCGGTTGAGAGACTCGGTCAACTGGAACAGGTTGCCCAGCGAGTTGAACATGCGGCCGAGATCCTTGAAGGCGCGGCCCAGGCCCTGGGAGGCGCTGCCCGGATCGTAGCTGCCACCGGCCCAGGGCGGCACGAACGGAGGCGGGAGCTCCTGCTGCTGCGGCAGCTTGAAGAGCTGCTCGAGCTGCTTGGTGAGCTGCTCGGCGAGCTGATTCGCCCACTGCTCCGGGCCACCGAACTTGTTGGTGTTGTCCACCAGCGGCTGCATCTCCTTGCCGGTGATGAAGTCGGCGCCCTGGTTCTTGCTGCCGGTAATCTCCTTGCCCTGGAAGGTCCAGTCGTCGCCGTCGCCGCTCATCACGAACACGTCCTTGTTCCCGAACTTGTTGACGTTCGCGAAGCCGTCCGGGGTGACGTTGCCCACCTTGCCCTTGCCGGTGTTGATGTCGCTCACCTGGACGCGGTCATTGCCGTTGATGATCTCCAGGCCCTTGGTGACGGTGTAGCCGTTCTTGTTGGGAGGGGTGCAGGAGACGTTGATGCGGGTGCCGTCGGGCAGCATGAAGGTGGAGTCCCGCTTGAAGTCCCACTTGCCGCCGTCGCCCTCGGCCACGTGCGGGTCGCCCCAGATGCGGGTCGACTTCCCCTCGGGGGTGGTGATCTTCCACTCGGTGGCCTTGGTCATCTCGATCTTGTAGCCGCCCGGGGTGGTGATGACGCCGTTCTGCGAGTCGGCCTTCAGGCTGCCCGACGGGTGCGTGGAGTTCGCCTGATCCGGCGTCCCACAGAACGGGTGCTGACCGTTGAGCACGCCGCCGGCCTGGCCACCGAGCTGGCTGAAGGCCTGCTCGAAGGCGCTCAGCACCGCGTGGCCCACCACCGCCGACACCGTGGCCGACACCATGTCCGCCACGTTCTTCTCGATGCCCTTCGCACCGATGTTGCCCAGGCACTTCATCGACGAGAACTGCGCCGCGTTTCCAAGACCGTTGATCGACATGAGATTTTCTCCCGTGCGTAGCGTTTTCTAGAAGGTGTACTCCACTCCCCTCGAGGCCATTTACCGAGAGACCCCGAAGCAGAGCATTCCCCGTAGTTGTCGGTGATCGGCGCCGAAAGTTTCGCCGGGATCTTCAAAAACCTCCAGGGAGCGGGGCCCCCTCCCCGTCAGCCGCCCCCCAAGGGGGAGGACCCGCCCGCTGCCCCCGGGAGGGGACCCACCTGCCCCTCGGAGAGGACCTGCCTGCTCCCTCCCCTAGGGAGAGGACAGGGCCATCAGCCCACCACGTTCAGCGCGCCGTGGTCGTCGCAGTGGCCGCCGTGCGGATGGTGGAGGTGGCCCCTCACCAGGTAGTCCGTATGGTCCCCATGGGGCACGGCCTCATGGCCGCACTGGGGGCCGTGCTGGTGCGAGGCCTCGTGGGAGGCGCACGCATGCTGAGGCGTGCAGCGCTCCGGGTTCTCCGAGGTCGCCTCGATGCGGCACTCGCGGCACTCCGCCCCCTCGTGCCGGTGCAGGTGCCCTTCGTGCAGGTAGTCCACATGCTCCCCGTGCCGGATGGAGGTATGGCCGCAACCGCGGGCGTGCGCGTGGGAGTGGGCTTCGTGGGAATGGGTAGGGTTCGCCATGGATTCTTCCTTTCCAGGTTACACTGCGTTTCCAACCCGTCCCGCACGGGACGGGCAGTGAAAATCTGGGCACGGTGCGTCACGAGCGCGAAGCCATGTCCGAGGGGGGGGCCGTCCGCCGTCCCCGAGATGAAACTCTCCGGAAGTTGAGTTATCGGTAGGGGATGGGCGCCAGGAAGACCTCTCCCCAACCGACACTGGCCGAGTACCAGCAGCGCTTGCGCGCGATGGGGCTGCGCAGCACCGCCCCTCGGGTAGCCGTTCTGCGCGAGCTGGAGGCCGCCACGAGCCCCATGAGCCATGCGGACCTGGTCGAGCTCCTGGGTGACGAGGGGTATGACCGGGTCACCATCTACCGCAACCTGACGGACCTGACCGAGGTCGGGCTGGTGCGGCGCGCGGACCTGGGTGACCACGTGTGGCGCTTCGAGCTCAAGCGCGAGACGAAGGCGCACCAGGGGACGCACCCGCACTTCACATGTACGGACTGCGGCACCGTCACCTGCCTGCCCACGGAGGCCGTCCGCATCACCCCGGCCAAGGGCGCACCCAAGGCGGTGAGCGCCCGCTCCGTGGACATCCAGCTCCGCGGCCAGTGCGACGACTGCGCGTGAGGCGGCACGCCGCTTCCCACTGTTGGAAGTAACGCGGGCCGGCACGCCGCTTGCTCGACTCGGATATCGCGAGACCCGGGCGAGGAGGCGGAGAACGGTGATGCGGCGACTGCTGGGAGCATGGGTGGTGGGGATGCTGATCTGGGGATGCGGGAGCACGGCTCCGGCGGGCCCGGCATCGGGGGACGAGGGCCTTCCCGAAGCACTCCCTCCGGAAGGAGGGGACGACGAGGACGAGCTCCCCCCGGGCGGTGATGACGACGTGGAGGCCCCGCCCGGCGACGGCGAGGAGGACCCTCCTCCCGAGGAGGAGGACGAGCTGACCGCGGGGCCGTGGCCGATGGAGTCGGTGCTGAACTACTCGCTGCGCTACGAGCTCGACGAGGTGCAGTCGGTGGGCGTGGATGAGGGGTACAACATCTGGCTGCTGGACGGGGACCGCATCGGCGTGCTGCGGCCGGGAGACACCGCTCCGACATGGACGGAGGGGGTGGGTCAGGCGGAGGGGGGCTTCGGCTCGGACGAGCTGGCGACGGGCTCCACCGTCATCTGCGGAGGCAGCGCGGGCCGGGCCTATGTGGGCTACAGCGCGGACGAGCTGGACGACCCCTTCATCTACGGTCCAGACGGGCGCTCGTTCCCGGCCTATGACGATCCGGACCCAGGCCGGTACAAGTCGTCGCGCTACCAGGAGTACCAGAAGGGGGACATGGACGTGGTGCGGCTGCTCCCGGACGGCCGGGTGGTGCTGGAGGAGCACCTTCAGCGCTCGGCGCGCGTCAACGGGCCGCGGAACCTCGGCATCCGGAACACGAACGACCACCACTTCGACGAGGACCGCACGGTGCTCTCGTGCATGAGGGTGATGCGCGGCCGGCACAAGGGGCAGCTCTACATCGGCACCAACCACGGGGTGACGCGGCTCGACGGGCTCACCTACAACAGCCACCGGCACCCGGTGTGGTTCAAGGAGGGCTCGGGAGGCGACCCGAAGCAGATGGCGGGCTACACGTATGCACTGGGCCTTGGCCTGGACGGGGAGGTGCTCATCGGCAACGAGTGGAACTTGGGCATCGTCATGCCCTCCGAGGATCTGGCGGACTGGGACCGAGTGGACGAGTCGCTCAACCGCTCGACGGTGACGAGCGCGCACCTCCCCGAGGTCAACAGGCTGGAGGAGAAGGACTACTGGCGAGGCTTCCAGCAGACGACGGACGGCCGCTACTACCTGGCGAGCGCGAGGTATGGGCTGTGGGAGCTGCACATCCGCGACCAGAACGAGGTGAGCGGCACGAAGCTGCCAGGGGCGCCGGATGCGCTGACGGCGCTGGCGGCCACCGGGGACGGCTCGTTGTTCATCGGCACGCGACGCGACGGGCTGTGGAGGCTGGACACGAGCCACCTGCTCACCCGGGTGGACGAGGTGGAGGGGGACGAGGTGAAGCAGCTCGTCTATGACCCCACCGTGCTGCCGAGCATGCTCTACATCCTCACCGACGAGGGCCTGACGGTGCTCCGAGGGCCCTGAGTCGGGAATCTTCCTGGGAGTCTCGGGTTCGCATCACGAGCCCGCCGGCACCGGCAGGAGACAGGCAGGAGAGCGGGGGAGGCCGCCCTCTGCGAAGAGGGACGGAATCCGGTAGAATGGGCTTCGCCTGTCCGACGGAAGGAACCGCATGCGCCTGAGACTCGCCCGCCGCCGCGCTGCCGCCGAGACCGCCACCCCGGCGGTTCGCGCGCCCCTGACGCTGGTGCAGGGGGGGAACCGGATGCACCGCAACGAGGTGAGGGCGCCGGGGCCGGATCCGCTGCGGCCCGAGGCGCGGCTGCGGTGGAGGGACCACTTCATGCTGTCGGAGAACGTGCTGCACGTGCCGGGGATGCACGCGGAG